>JBQCEK010000036.1:0-13840 GCA_051960335.1 Sphingomonas sp. | reverse complement strand
GGGTGGAACTCCTCGGTCACCGCCGCACCGCCGACCACCCCGCGCCGCTCGACGATGCGGACCTTGAGGCCCGCGCGTGCGAGGTAGAAGGCGCAGACCAGGCCGTTATGCCCGGCGCCGATGATGACGGCATCGTATTTGGTGGTCACGCCTTGTCCTTTTCCGTCACCCCAGCGAAAGCTGGGGTCTGCCAATTTGTCAAAACAGCCCGATAATCAGGGAGACCCCAGCTTTCGCTGGGGTGACGATTAAGAGATTGAGCCGACATCGTTGCTCAATCCCGCCGGCTTGCGATGCTGCCGAGCCTCCGGAATCAGCTCGCGGATTTTCCGCGCGAAGTTGCGGAGGCACACCTCGCTCTCGCCGATCGGGCCGACGGTGAAGCTTTGCGACGTCATCCCGGCCTGGACGCGGGCGATGAGGGCGGTGTCCTCGGCGTTGACCTGGCGATTGATGCGCCAGTTGAGGTAGCGCGCGGCCTTCATCTCGCGGCGATCATCGGGGAGGGCGTAGCTGATCTCGCGGATCATGGTTTCGGTCGGCGAAACGGGCAGGAATTGCATGAAGTCGATCTGGTCCGGATAGATGTCGAAGGCGACGTTGGGCCATAGCTTGAAATAGAGCCAGAGGCGCTGGTGGCTGTCGGGCAGATGCAGCACCGCGGGCAGGAAGCGTTGATAGGCGCGCTCGGAGGCGTTTGCCGAGGGGCGCTCGACCAATTCGCCCCACATGCGATCGGCATGATCCTCGGCCTCGACGCCGTAGCCGCGGCCGAACAAGCGGGTGAGGCCGGGATGCGCGACGGGGATGTGGAGGCCGTCCGAATAATTGTCGGCGACGTTCTTCCAGTTGACCGCGCGCGGGCGCATCGTGACGCGGCCGAGCGCGCGCAGCTCCTCGAAGCGGTAGGGGTCGATCATCGCCTCATAGGGCGCCATCATCGCGGCGACCGAGGGGCCGCCGGCTTCGAGGCGCACGAAGACGAAGCCGCGCCACAGTTCGAGTTCGACGGGCGCGAGGCCGCTCGCCGCCATGTCGAGCGAGGGGTAATCTCGGCGGTTGGGGACGCCCGCCAGCCGACCGTCGAGATCGTAGGTCCAGGCGTGATAGGGGCAGACCAGCTTTTTCGCGCAGCCGCTGTTGCCGTCGATCAGCCGCGAGCCGCGGTGGCGGCAGACGTTGGTGAAGGCGCGCACCGCGTTGTCGGCGCCGCGGATGACGAGGATGCTCTCGCCGAGGAAATCGAGCGTGTGCCAATCGCCCACTGCAGGAATGTCGCTGACGTGGCAGACGACCTGCCAGCTCGGCCGCATCACCCGCGCCATCTCGACCGCGAAGTAATCGGGATCATGATAGAGCCAGGCGGGCAGGCTCCAATCGGCATCCGGATCGGTGTTGCGAAGCGGAACGGGGCTGGCCATGCGTTCGCTACTCCTGTTGTGCGGCGTCTAGTGGCGCGAGCATCGTCTTGAGCAGCGTCGTCGCATCGGCCAGCCGCGCCGGATCGATCCGCGCGCCAGCCGTGACGAGCGCCCGGCCCTGGACATAATCGCGCACCGCGTTGACGCAGTCGAGCGCGATCACCTGGCCCTGCTTCAAATACACGAGCGAAAAGCTCCGGCTCGCCGGCTCGCCGCGCGTGACTACCTCATCAAATCCGTGCGACAGGCCGATTGTCTGGAGCTTGAGGTCATATTGGTTCGACCAGAACCACGGCACCGCATCATAGGGCTTGGCGTGGCCGAGGATCGCGCTGGCGACGGTCTGCGCCTGATCGTGCGCGTTCTGAACCGATTCGAGGCGAATGCGCGCGCCGCCGGCATAGCGATTGTGATGCGCGGCACAGTCGCCGATCGCGAAAATGTCGGGCAGCGAGGTTCGGCAGCAATCGTCCACATCCACGCCGTTCGCCCCCGCCGCGCCGGCGGCGATCAGCGGCCCGACCGCGGGATCGATGCCGATCGCGACGATGACGATATCGGCGGCCACCACCTCACCGCCGGCGAGGTGCACGCCGGTGATGCGACCCTTGTCGCCATCGAGAGCCTCGACGCGGGCGTCGAGGCGAATGTCGACGCCGTGGGCGCGGTGTTCCGCCTCGAAAAATCGTGACAGCGGTTCACCGGCGACGCGCGCCAATACCCGGTCCAGCGCCTCGATCACGGTTACGCGCTTGCCGAGCTTGGTGAGCACCGCCGCCGCTTCCAGACCGATATAGCCACCGCCGATGATCGCGACGCTGGCCGCGCCGTGCAGTTCGGCCCGCAGTTCATCGACATCGGCCAGCGTGCGGATCGCATGCACGCCGCCTAACGTGCCGCCCTCGCAATTCAGCCGCCGCGGCGCGCCGCCGCCCGCCCAGACGAGCTGGCGATAGGGATGCGCGCCTCCTTCGGCATCGATCGCGACATGCGCCGCGGCATCGATCGATGCGATGCGGCAGCCGGAGACGAGATCGATCTGGCGCTCGCCCCAGAAGCCGGCCGGGCGGATCAGCAAGCGCTCGGGCGGCTTTTCCCCTGACAGATAATCCTTGGACAAGGGCGGGCGTTCATAGGGCAGGGCGGCTTCGTCCCCGAGCAGCGTGATCGAGCCCGCGAACCCGGCCTGGCGGAGCGCGATGGCGCACTGCGCGCCGCCATGCCCGGCGCCGACGATCAGCACATCGGAAAGGTCGGTCTTCATCGATCCGACATGATCGATCGGCGGCGCTCCGTCCAGAGCGAGGGTGTCAGTCCGGATCGCCCCAGCGCCAGCGCCAGCCGCCGCGCGTATGATGCGCCGCGATCACGCACAGCCCCAGCGTCAACACCGCAAGCACGATCCCCCAGATCACGCCGTGATGCGGCCGAAGGGTCAGCCCGGACAGGGCGACGAGCGCGCAATAGCCGCCGAGCAGCGCCCAGCCTTGCCACGCGATCGGGAGGCCTGAGCCGAAGCCGTAAAGCTTCGGCGCGAACCACGCTTCATCATCCTGTTGAGCCATCATCATTCTCCTTCGGCGGCCGGCCGCGCCTTGGCTTGACCGGATCGGCGAGTTTCACCCCGCGGCGGCCGAGCGCCTCGCGCAGCAAACATTCGACTTCGGCGTTGACGCTCCTGAGATCGGCCGCCGCCGCCCGCTCGATCGCCGCAAAAAGCGCGGGATCGAGGCGAAGCGGAAACGCCTTTTTGGGGGGAGCCGCCAATCTTCCAATCCTATTGGTAGAGCGTGCCGGCGTTGACCACGGGCTGCGCATCGCGATCGCCGCACAGGACGACCATCAGATTGGAAACCATCGCCGCGCGGCGCTCGTCATCCAGCTCTACGACATTCTTTTCGGAAAGCTGCGCCAGCGCCATTTCGACCATGCCGACCGCGCCTTCGACCAGCGTGGTGCGCGCGGCGACCACCGCCTGCGCCTGCTGCCGCCGAAGCATCGCCCCCGCGATTTCCGGCGCATAGGCAAGATGCGTGAAGCCGCATTCGTCGACGGTGATGCCCGCCACCTTCAGCCGCTCGATCAATTCGGTGCGCAGCTCCAGCCCCACCTGATCGTGGTTGCCGCGCAGCGTGACTTCCTGATGGGTGAAATCGTCATAGGGATAGCGCGAGCCGATCGTGCGGACCGCCGCCTCGATCTGAACCATCACGAACGCCTTGTAATCATCGACGTCGAACAGCGCCTGCGCCGTATCGGTGACGCGCCAGACGACCTGCGCCGCCATTTCAATGGGGTTGCCGCGCAGATCGTTGACCTTGATCTTGTCGGAAATGATGTTGTTGGCGCGCACCGACAGCTTCTTGCGGCCCATCCACGGCAACACCCAGCGCAGCCCCGCGCTGCGATCGGTGCCTTTGTAGGAACCGAACAGCGTGATCGCGACTGCCTGATTGGGCTGGATCATGTAGAAGCCGCTGAGGACAAACATAAAGGCGATTGCCGCGGCGACGATCAGCACGCCGGCCAGCGCGGGATCGGCGGGCAGGCGAGTCGCCCCGAAAATGCCCACCGCGACCGTGGCCAGAAGGACCAGCAGCATGCCGTAGCCGCTGGCTGAACGCGCCGTGGCTTCGCTCGATCGATTGAGCGCCTGACCTTGAGATATCGAATCGGCCATGATCATCATCCCTGTTAAAAGATGATATCATAATTATATCTGTTCGGGGTGCAGCGCAAGCGCGATCGACGACCCCCGTGTTGCGCGAAAGGCGCGCCGGTGGGAGCAAATGACTGCGGGCGGGAAAGAAGCGCAATGCAAAAGGGGCCGACATTGCTGTCGGCCCCCGGTCGCCGGTCTTCGATCGCCCGTTGCTGCCCGAAGGCCGCGCTGGCGTGATCTGGTTTCGGCGGCATGCTCGACCAAGGCCGCGAGGGCGCCTGGCGTCGCATTTTCGGTCACCGGGGCCGGGCGTCTGCACCCCGAAGGATGCCGCGTTTCCGGCCTCGGCGGCCAGCTCAACTTCGAACCGAAATCCGAAGCATCGCCGTGGTCGTGTCGTGCCCGATCCGCCTTCCGCCCTTTTACAGGCGACGCGCCATCCGACTCTTCACGGCCCGCATCGTCTGCATCCCGAAAGACGCGGTCGGTGCGTTGGATACCGTCTTCGCGCTTTCCTCCTCGCGTTCGCTTGCGCGACCGCGGGCAGAGGCGCCGCGTGACCTGCATCCTCCTGGATCCACTGCATCGGTTTCCTTGCGGCACCAACCGTCAAATCCAGGTGTAAGTGACTGACTGTCTGGCGATTTCTCGCTGGCTCATCGTCTGCTTACAAGTCAGATGCTGTCACCATTCGCGAGTCGCGCCAACCCTTAAATCGGGCGCGAGCCTGTGGATAACGTGGATAACATTCATCGCCTCGCGATATCGCGCGAATCGGCCGCGGCGAAAATAAATCGGACGCGATTACAAGCTGTTGCCTTGGCATTGGGCGCCGTTGTCGGGCGTTCATGCAACCCCCGCGATAATGCGAGCGTTACGCAACCGGTATTAATCGAGTAAAAAGGGAGTATTTCATGCGAAAGTTGATGCTGGCGCTTGGCGCTGCGTCTCTGGCGGCCCCGGCCGCGCTGATCCTGCCCGCCACCAGCGCGCAGGCCCAGCGGTATCACCACCATCACCGCCATTATGCCTATAAGGAATGGCGCGGCCGCGACGGCCGTCGTTATTGCCGCAGGTCCGACGGCACCACCGGCACGATCGTCGGCGGCGTGGCCGGCGCCCTGCTTGGCCGCACCATCGATACGCATGGCGATCGCACCACCGGCACCGTGCTTGGCGCGGCCGGCGGCGCGCTTGCTGGCCATGCGATCGACAAGAACGGCAGTCGCTGCCGTTAAACCGACGGGCGGGGCGCGGCATAAGCCGCGCTCCGGAGCCCGTCCCACAACAGGGGATGCGTGACATGAACAAGATGATCGTGGCGCTCGGCGCCGTTTCGATGCTTTCGCTCGGCGCCTGCGCCAATGACGGCTATGGCAGTCGCGGGCCCGGCTATTACAGCCAGGCGCCGGCCGGCAGCTATGACGCCTACCACCATTATCGCAGCGGCTCGCAATATCATCGCCGCCATCTCACCCGGAACGACACGATCTATCGTGGGTCGGACGGCCGCTATTATTGCAAGCGCAATGACGGGACGACCGGCCTGATCGTCGGCGGCCTCGCCGGCGGCGTGCTCGGCAACCTGATCGCGCCGGGCGGATCGAGCACGATCGGCACGCTGCTGGGCGCTGCCGGCGGCGCGGTGCTTGGCCAGGCGATCGACAAGGGCAATGCCGAGTGCGAATGACCGCGATTTCGGCGACTTGATGGAGCGACTGGCATGACGACACGCAGCGGATCGGCAAAATATGAAGGATTGGGCAAGGATGGCCGCGGCCATGTGTCCACCCAGTCCGGCGTTCTTGCGGATCAATTCTATGGCTTCGGCACCCGTTTCGGCGACGAAAAGGGCACCAATCCCGAAGAATTGATCGCCGCTGCGCATGCCAGTTGCTTCACGATGGCGCTGAGCTTCGCGCTCGCCAGGGCGGGGTTCGAGCAAGGCACGCTCGACACGACCGCCAAGGTGACGCTCGACAAGGATGGCGACGGCTTTTCGATCACGCGTTCCGATCTTACGCTTCGGGCGAAGGTCGATGGGATCGATGCCGATCGCTTCGCTTCGATCGCTGCCGACGCCAAGGCCAATTGCCCGGTGTCGAAGGTGCTCAACTGCGAGATAACGCTCGATCACAGCCTCGCGGGCTGATCGCGATCGAGCGTCGAATCGGGGCTCGGCCGTCGCGCCGGGCCCTTTTTCCTATCAGAAGATGCCACCGCCGAGCATCAGGCGGATGACGCCGACCACAATCACCACCAGGTTGAGGTTGCGGCCACCGTTGCGCGACGACAGCATGCCGATGACGAGCCCGACAACGGCGATCGGGATGATCACCCAATTGAGCGCGCCGAGGAACGGGATGAACGCCGGAATCGCGCAGAGCAGCGCGAACAGGCCGATCAGGATCGAGATGATGTTGAACATCAGCGATAGATGATGTGGCGCGGCCCCTCGCGCAAGCATTTCCGTACCGCGGTGGGACATGGTCAACAAAGCGTTGACCTTCACCATGATCGTCAACACTTTGTTAACGCTTCCAGCCGATCCCATTGCAGGCAAAGGGGAAATGCCATGTCTCGCCTGTCGATTGCCATCCTGTTGCTGGCCCCCGTGCTGCTCGCCGGCTGCCATTCGCGCAAGGACGCGCGCAATCTCGATACGCTCGACAACCAGCTTGCCAGCGCGAACGCCGCCGATCCCGCGCTCCAGGGCGCGCTCAACGATCAGATCATGGTCGATCCGGCGTTGACCCAGCAATCCAATGGCGCGGCGATCCGGCCGCCGGCCAAGCCCTATTCGGGTGCGGTGCCGCCCGCCGGCACGACTGCCGGCGGCAAGGCCGAGACCGGGCCGCTGCGCCGCGCGCCCGCGCCGGGCAAGGATTGCCCCGAATGCAGGACGGCCAAGGGCGCGCTGACGCTGGGTGAACTCGCCCGCCGGCAGAAATCGCCCGGCATGGGCGGTTGTTCGAACGACGTGCGCTATGGCGCCGAATGGGCGACACGGCTGGGCGACCTGCCGATCTATCCCGGCGCCCATGTCGCCGAAGCGGCGGGATCCAACCGTGCAGGCTGCGCGCTCCGCATCGTCAGCTTTACCACGCCCGCGCCGGCCAGCCGCGTGATCGATTATTATTACACGCAGGCGACCAAGGCCGGATATGACGCCGGCCAGCAGAGCGATGGCCGCCAGCGCGTGCTGGGCGGCACGCGCAATCGCGACGGCGGCGCCTATGTGGTGTTCGTCGATCCCAGCGACGGCGGCGGCAGCTCGGTCGATCTCGTCGTCAACAACGGACGCTGAGGGTTCTCTTGAGCGACGGTCCGCGCTAACGCGGGCCGCCATGCCCCATGCTTCTTCTTCCGGCGACGTCCGCCAGTTCACCGTCGGCGAAGATGACGACGGAATCCGGCTCGACCGCTGGTTCAAGCGTCATCTGGCCGACACCAGCTATACGATCGTCGCCAAATGGGCGCGCACCGGCCAGTTGCGTGTCGATGGCAATCGCGCGACGCCGGGCGATCGCCTGGCCGCTGGGCAGACGATCCGCGTGCCCCCGCTGGAACCACCGAAGGAAAAGCCGGCGCGGCCGAAGCGTGAGCGCCCGCCGCTGAGCGACGATCAGATCGATTATATGCAGGCGATGGTGATTCACCGCGACAAGCAGGCGATCGTCATCAACAAGCCCCCCGGACTTGCGACGCAGGGCGGCACCAAGACACACGACCATGTCGATGGCCTGCTCGACGCGCTTCAGTTCGAGGCGGAGGGGCGGCCCAAGCTGGTCCACCGGCTGGACAAGGATACATCGGGTGCGTTGCTGCTGGCGCGAACCGCGCGCGCCGCCGCCTTCTTCGCCAAGAGCTTTTCGGGCCGCACCGCGCGCAAGGTCTATTGGGCGCTGATCGTCGATGTGCCCTCGATCGACGACGGCATCGTCGATCTGCCGCTCGGCAAGCAGCCGGGCACCGGCGGCGAAAAGATGCACGTCGACGAGGAGAACGGCCAGCCCGCGCGCAGCCGATACCGCGTGATCGAACGCGCCGGCAATCGCGCCGCCTGGGTGGAGCTGCAACCCTTCACCGGCCGCACGCACCAGTTGCGCGCGCACATGGCGGCGATCGGCCATCCGATCGTCGGCGACGGCAAATATGGCGGGCAAGCGGCGTTCCTGACCGGCGGGGTGAGCCGCAAGATGCACCTCCATGCGCGACGCATCCGCATCGATCATCCCGATGGCGGCAAGATCGACGTCACCGCCGATCTGCCCGATCATTTCATCGAGAGCCTGGGGCTCTTGGGGTTCGATCCGTCGCTAGGCGATGCGATGCCGCTGGACGACGGCCCGCCGCCGCCGAGCCGCGCCGTGAAGAAGGCGCAGGCCAAGGCGCACGCCAAGACCTTCCGCAAGGAACGCCGCGGGGAACGCGGCCGCCGGCGCGGCTGATGCACCCGAACGACACGTTCCGCTGGGACGATCGCGCGGCGATGCGCGCGCGGGTGAGCGAGATCGGCTTCGGTGCGCTGTTCGCAGCGACGCCGGACGGGCCGCGGGTCGCTCATGTCCCGATCGTGTGGGATGGCGAGGATCATCTGCTGTTTCACCTCGCGCGGGGCAACGCGCTGACCCGCCACCTGGACAGCGCGCAGGCGTTGTTCACCGTTGCCGGGCCGGACGCTTATGTCAGCCCGGATTGGTACGGACTCGATCATAATCAGGTGCCGACCTGGAATTATGTCGCGGTCGAGCTGGAAGGAACGATCACCCCACTCGATCGCGACGGATTGATCGCGCAGATCGATGCGCTGGCGGCGATCCACGAGGCGCGGCTGGCGCCCAAGCCGGCGTGGACGCGCGCCAAGATGGACGACAAGGCGTTCGACGCGATGCTGCGCGGCATCACCGGCTTCGCGCTTCGCATCCAGGCCTGGCGGGGCACCCGCAAGATCAACCAGAACAAACCCGACGCGGCTCGGCTGGCCGCCGCGGATGCATTGACGGCATCGGGCCGCCCGGCCATCGCCCATTGGATGAGGAACCCATCGTGACCGATCCTGATAACCGGGCGCGTAATCGCTATTTCGCGATGGTGCTCTCGCGCCTGATCGGCGTGGCTGGCGGCGTGTTCGGGCTGATCCTGCTGGGCAGAGCGACGACGACCGTCGAGCGCGGGCTGGGCGCCGCGATCGTGCTGGCAGCGGTTGCGGTGATGGCTATCCTGCCGCGCGCGCTCGCGCGGCGCTGGCGGACGCCGCCGCAGCCGTGAAACGCTTCTGGCAGACGGTATCGATCGAGCGCGGCGAAGTGATGCTCGACGGCCGGCCGGTACGCACGCCCGGCCGTGTGCCGCTGGCGGTGCCTTATCCGTCGCTTGCCGGTGCCATCGCCGACGAATGGCGCGCGGTGAGCGGAGAGATCGATCCGCGCGCGATGCCGCTGACCGGGCTGGCCAACGCAGCGATCGATCGCATCGCGCCCGATCTCGGCGCCTTCGCCGAGGGCCTCGCGCGCTATGGCGAAAGCGATTTGCTCTGCTACCGCGCCGATGGGCCCGCCGCGCTCGTCGATCGGCAGCACGCAGCGTGGGATCCGCTGCTCGATTGGGCGCGGCAGCGATACGACGTTCATTTCGAGGTGACGACCGGCATCATCCACCGCGCGCAACCCGAAGCGACGATCGCGCGGCTGGGCGAAGCGGTCGCCGCTCGGTCGCCGTTCGAGCTTGCCGGCCTGTCCCCGATCGTCACCGTCACCGGCTCGCTGGTCGCCGCGCTTGCGCTGCTGGAAGGGGCGGCGGAGGCTGACGCGGTGTGGCAGGCGGCGCAAATCGACGAGGATTGGCAGATCGAGCGCTGGGGCGAGGATTCGCTGGCCAGCGCCGCGCGCGCCGCGCACCGCGCCGATTTCGATGCCGGTGCGCGCTTCCTGGCCTTGTTGCGCTAGGACCTGACCCTAACGTCGTCGGCGGCCGTCGAAACCCGTCGGCCCGGCGCGAATGGTGAGCAGTTCCGCGCGCGTGACGACGCCGTCGTGGTTGCTATCCAGCCTGGCGAACGTGCCGGCGAAGAATGCCTGCAATTCGGCGAGGGTGATGCGATCGTCATGATCGGTATCGACTTCGAACGGACTGGGCAAAGCGTTGCGATCGCCCAGATACCGCTCGGCCCAATCGGCGAACTGGATATAGCCGATCGATCCCCTGCCGGCCGTGTCGATCGCGGCGAAGCTGCGCGCGACGCCGGCGGCAAGCTCCGCGGTAGTCACCTTCGCGTCGCCGTCACTGTCGAACGTGGCGATCATCATCGCGACCGGCTCGATCATCATCGTCTGATTGGGGGGCTGATCGGGATTGGGCGCCGCCTGGCCAGCGAGCGCGAGCGCGGCGGCCAGCGGCAGGATCACCGCGCGGCCTTTTCCGGCAGCAGCAGGCTGGCGTCGCCATAACTGTAGAATCGGTAGCCCGCGGCGATCGCATGGGCATAGGCGGCCTGCATGCGATCGAGCCCCATCAGCGCCGAGACGAGCATGAACAAGGTCGATCGCGGCAGATGGAAATTGGTCATCAGCCCGTCGATCCCCTTGAATCGATAGCCGGGGGTGATGAAGATCGCGGTATCGCCTTCGAACGGGCGGATCACGCCGTCGTCGCCAGTGGCGCTTTCGATCAGGCGAAGGCTGGTGGTGCCGACCGCGATCACCCGGCCGCCGGCCGCGCGCACCGCGTTGAGCCGATCAGCAGTCGCCTGATCGATCCGGCCCCATTCGGCGTGCATGGCATGATCATCGGTATCGTCCGCCTTCACCGGCAGGAAAGTGCCAGCGCCGACGTGCAGGGTCAGCGTCGCCTGGCCGATTCCGGCGGAACCGAGCGCGGCGACGAGATCGGGCGTGAAGTGCAACGCCGCGGTGGGCGCAGCGACGGCGCCCGCCTCACGCGCGAACATCGTCTGATAATCATCCGCATCGCGCGCATCGGTGGGCCGCTTGCTCGCGATATAGGGCGGCAGCGGCATGCGGCCGGCGCGATCCAGCAGCAGTTCGACGGGATCGTCGCCGAGGAAATCGATCGCGATGCTGCCGTCGGCGCCGCGATCGCCGACGAGCGCCGAAACGCCCGCGCCGAAATCGATCGTATCGCCGAGCCGCAGCCGCCGCGCGTTGCGGACGAAGGCGCGCCAGCGGCGCGGCCCTTCGCGCTTGTGCAGGGTCGCGCCGATCCGGGCGTCGCCGCGGTGGCCCTCAAGCTGCGCAGGGATGACGCGCGTATCGTTGAACACCAGCAAGTCGCCACTGCGCAGGCGCGCGGGCAGATCGCTGACCAGCGCGTCATGCGTCGCGGCCCCATCCAGCACCAGCATCCGCGCCGAATCGCGCGGCGCAGCGGGGCGCAACGCGATCCGATCGGCGGGCAGCTCGAAATCGAAGCGATCGACCTTCATCGCCGGCCGCAGCCGCCTGGCGTCACTTGCCGGCGGGCGGCGGCGTGGTGCCGGGCAGCGTTACCGGCGCGCCGAGATTGGGCGCAGCGGCAGCCGGCGCGGGCGCGGCCGAATAAGGCGGCGGATTATCGGCGGCGATATAGGCGTGGAGGATCGTCGACGGGTTGGCCGGCGGCTCGCCGCGGTGAATCGCATCGACATATTGCATGCCGGAGATGACGCGGCCGAACACGGTGTATTTCTTGTCGAGCGTCATGTGCGGCTGGAACATGATGAAGAACTGGCTGTTGGCGCTGTCATCAGCCTTCTTCTTGGCGGCATCGTCGGCACCGTCGGGCGCGCTCGCCCGCGCTGCCGCCACCGCGCCGCGCACGTGCGGCAGATAATTGAACTCGGCCGGCACGTCGGGCAGCGTCGATCCGCCGGACCCGTCTCCCTTCGGATCGCCGGTCTGCGCCATGAACCCGTCGATCACGCGGTGAAAGGTAAGGCCGTCATAGAAATGCTGGCGCGTCAGCGTCTTGATCCGCTCGACCATCTTGGGCGCGACATCGGGGCGCAGCCAGATCACCACCCGGCCACCGGTCGACAGATCGAGATAGAGCAGGTTCTGCGGATCGGTGGGGGACGCGATCGGCGGGCGATTGGTGATGTTGGGATCGATCAGCGACGTTTGCGCCACAGCCGACCCGGTAAACAGCGCGCCGGCCAGCGCAATCAAACCAAGGATAAAACGCATCACTTCCCCGCAAATGCTCTGGATCGGCGTCGCTTAAAGCAATTCGCCGCTTGCGCCAAACTGAACGTTGCCGCCGGCCTTGTCAGCCATCGTTCCGCCCGCGTTCGCGCACGCGGGCATCGACATCGATCTTCACCGCCGCGGTGACGAACTTGGCGATGTTGCCGCCGAACTGGGCGATTTCCTTGACCAGGCGGCTGGCGATCGGCTGCAACGCGACATCGGCCATCAGGAAGACCGTCTCGACACGGTTGTTGAGCTGCTGGTTCATGCCGGCCATCTGATATTCGTATTCGAAGTCGGCGACGGCGCGCAGGCCGCGGATGATTACACTGGCACCCTCGCGCTCGGCGAAATCCATCAGCAGCGAATCGAAGCTGACGACGTGAATCTCCCCCGCGATGCCATCAACCTCACGCCGGACCATCGCCATGCGTTCATCGACCGTGAACATCGGCGATTTGGAGGGATTGGTGGTGACCCCGATCACCAGCCGATCGACCAGCTTCGCGCCGCGCCGGATGATATCCATATGGCCGAGCGTGATCGGATCGAAGGTGCCGGGATAAACGCCGGTGCGGATGGACATGGGGCAGCTTCCTAGCGATCCCGTTCAAGGATGAAGCGGGCGATATCGCGCAGCAGATCGGCTTCCCCGCCATAGCCGCGCAAATGATCCACGGCCTGATCGACCAGCATGCGTGCCTGGCCGCGCGCGCGATCGAGGCCGAGCAGGCTGAGAAAGGTTTCCTTGCCCTGTTCGCCATCCTTGCGCACGCGTTTGCCGACGGTCGCTTCGTCGCCGGTCTCGTCAAGAATGTCGTCGGCGATCTGAAAGGCGAGGCCGATGTCGCGCGCATAGCCGCGCAGGCTGGTGCGGCCTTCGGGCTGGACGTGGCCCAGGATCATGCCGAATTCGACGGCGCAGGCGATCAGCGCGCCGGTTTTCATCGCCTGCAGCCGCGTGACGGTATTCAGATCGAAGCTGGCCTTTTCGGCTTCGAGGTCCATCATCTGGCCGCCCGCCATGCCGCCGGGGCCCGCGGCGCGCGCCAGCTCCAGCGCAAGCTCGGCGCGGACGAACGGATCGGGATGCGTGGTTGGATCGGCGAGGATTTCAAAGGCCAGCGCGTGGAGCGAATCGCCCGCGAGGATGGCGGTCGCTTCGCCGAACACCTTGTGCGTGGTGGGCTTGCCGCGACGGACATCGTCATCGTCCATCGCCGGCAGATCGTCATGGATCAGCGAATAGACGTGGATGCATTCAAGCGCGAGCGCGGCCCGCGCCGCGCATTCGCGGTCCACGCCGAAAATCCGCGCCGTGGCGAGCACCAGCAGCGGGCGAAGCCGCTTGCCGCCGCCGATCGCGGCGTGGCGCATCGCCTTGTAGAGGTCGGCGCGCGGATCGCCGGGGATCGCCAGCAGCACGTCGAAACGGCGGTCGACTTCGGCGCCGACCTGAGTCAGGGCGGCCTTGAGCGAGGACCCGGGCATCGCGCCGCCGCTCACCCGGCGTGGAAGGGTGTGACGCCGGCCGGGCGCCCATCGGAATCGAGCCGGATCGCCTCGATCCG
>JBQCEK010000035.1:0-4567 GCA_051960335.1 Sphingomonas sp. | reverse complement strand
ATCGGGCGCCATGCGGATGCGGACTTCCTTGCCGACGACCTCCTGGCCGCCGAGATGGAGCGCGGCGGCGATCCGGGAAAAATAGGGATCGAACCGGCCGCGTTGCAGCACGACGACGATCAGCAGCCCGATCAGCCCCGCCGTGATCGCGAAATTGAGGATGCTGCGCAGCACGCGCACGCGCAACAGCACGGTGACGACGATCGCGACGACGGCGATCAGCAGATAGAGATGAATGTCGGGATTGAGGTGCGGCAGCATCGGCGAGCGGTGTGTTGAAAGGGCATCGCCAAGATAAGCGGACGCGCCGGCTTTACCAATGCCCGTCCAGCCGCATCGTCGAAGACCCGTATCGTCAGATGGCTTGCCCTTGCCTCCCGCACTGCTATAGACGCCGCCGACCTCGCTGTCCCATGCGGGCGTGGCGGAACTGGTAGACGCGCTGGATTTAGGTTCCAGTATCGCAAGATGTGGGGGTTCGAGTCCCTTCGCCCGCACCAGCCCGCCCTCACAAGGGGCGGCGCACAATTTTTCCGACTTCTTGAGATGAAGGCCCTGAGCGAATGCAGACTGTCGAGACGTTGAACGAAGGCCTGAAGCGCGCCTACACGCTGAAGATCACCGCCAAGGATATCGACAAGAAGGTCGATGCCGAGGTGAAGCGAGTCGCGCCGCAAGTGCGCATGCCGGGCTTCCGTCCGGGCAAGGTGCCGGCCAATCTGGTGCGCAAGATGCACGGCGAGGCGCTGGCGCAGGACGCGCTCAACTCCTCGATCCAGGACGGCATCCAGAAGCTGATCGCCGACGAGAAGCTGCGTCCCGCGATGCAGCCATCGGTCGAGCTGGGCGAAGGCTATGCACCCGGCAAGGACGCCGAGATCAAGGTGGCGCTGGAAGTGCTGCCCGACGTGCCGACCCCGGCGATCGACAAGCTCAAGCTCGAGCGGCTGACCGTGCCGGTGGACGATTCGGCGGTCGACGAGCAGCTCAAGAAGTTCGCCGATCAGCAGAAGCGCTGGGAAGACGCCGCGAAGAGCCACAAGGCCGCGACCGGCGACCTGGTGGTGATGGATTTCGTCGGCAAGGTCGATGGCACGCCGTTCGACGGCGGCACCGGCGAGGACATGTCGGTGGAGATCGGATCGGGCCGCCTGATCCCCGGGTTCGAAGATCAGCTGGTCGGCGTGAAGGCCGGCCAGGAAAAGACCATCGAGGTGACGTTCCCGGCGGATTACAACGTCGATACGCTGAAGGGGAAGCCGGCGACGTTCGACCTGACGATCAAGGCGGTGAAGACCGCCGGCGAGAGCAAGATCGACGAGGATCTGGCGAAATCGCTGGGCCTTGAAAGCCTCGATCAGCTCAAGGGCCTGCTGAAGGGCCAGATCGAGCAGGAGCACAACCAGCTCACCCGCACGCACATGAAGCGCAAGCTGCTCGATCAGCTGGCCGAGGGGCACGATTTCCCGGTGCCGCCGTCGATGGTCGATGCCGAGTTCCAGCAGATCTGGGCGCAGCTCGAGCATGAAGCCACGCACGAGGAAGACCCGGCTGCGGCGATGAAGGAAATGGAAGCCGAGCGCGACGATTATAAGGCGATCGCCGAGCGCCGCGTGCGCCTGGGCCTGCTGCTTTCCGAGATCGGCCAGGCCAATGGCGTCGAGGTGAGCCAGCAGGAAATGAACCGCCTGATCGCTCAGGCTGCGCAGCAGTACGGCCCGGAAGATCGCCAGCGTTTCATCCAGTACATTCAGCAGGAGCCGATGGCGGCCGCCCAGCTGCGCGCGCCGCTGTATGAAGACAAGGTGGTCGATTTCCTGTTCGACAAGGCCGAGGTGAGCGACCGCGACGTGACTCGCGAGGAGCTTGAAGCCGCGATCGAATCGGAAGACGGCTTCGCCACCGGCACGCACAGCCATGATCACGACCATGATCATGACCACAAGCCGAAGAAGAAGGCCGCTGCCAAGAAGCCTGCTGCCAAGAAGGACGAAGCCAAGGCCGAGGAGCCGGCCAAGAAGGCGGCGACCAAGGCGGCGCCCGCCAAGGACGACAAGCCGGCCAAGGCGCCCGCCGCCAAGGCCAAGGCGGACGCGCCCGTAAAGGCCGCCGCGCCGAAGAAGGCCGCTGCCGCCAAGGCCGAGGCCAAGCCGGCCGCGAAGGCCGAGGCCAAGCCCGCTGCCGAAAAGAAGCCGGCCGCGAAGAAGGCCCCGGCGAAGAAGGGCTGAGGCCAAGGCGTCATCCCCGCGCGTGCGGAGACCCAGCTCCTGACAAAGCCTTTACCGGAACGCCGGTATTGAGCATGGGAGATGGGTTCCCGCCGTCGCGGGAATGACGGGGACAGGGCATGCCGGGAACAATCGCGCCAACAATCGCAGTCCTGCTGCCCTGCTACAACGAGGAGGCCGCGATCGCGCAGACGATCGCCGGTTTCCGCGCCGCGCTGCCGAACGCGCGCATCTACGTTTACGACAATAACAGCCGCGACCGAACGATCGAGGTGGCGCGCGCGGCCGGCGCCATCGTCCGCACCGAGCGGATGCAGGGCAAGGGCAATGTTGTGCGGCGCATGTTCGCCGATGTGGATGCCGACATTTATGTGATGGCGGACGGCGATGCGACCTATGACGCCGCCTCCGCCCCCGCGCTGGTGGCGCGATTGATCGACGAACAGCTCGACATGGTGGTCGGCAGCCGGGTGGGCGAGGCGGTGGAAGCCTATCGTCGCGGGCATCGTCTGGGCAACCGGCTGCTGACGGGCATGCTCGCGCGCCTGTTCGGGCGCAGCTTCAGCGATATCCTGTCGGGCTACCGCGTGTTCTCGCGTCGATTCGTGAAGAGCTTCCCGGTGCTTTCGGCTGGTTTCGAGATCGAAACCGAGATCAGCGTCCATGCGCTCGAGCTCAAGATGCCGGTCGCAGAGGTGGAGACGCCCTATTTCGCGCGGCCGGAAGGATCGCTGTCGAAGCTGAGCACCTATTCGGACGGCTGGCGCATTCTTCGCACGATCGTGACCTTGTACAGGATCGAGCGGCCGTTGCTGTTCTTCGGCTGGATCGGCGCGATCTTCGCCGGCATCGCGGTGATCCTCGCGATTCCGCTGATCCTCACCTATATGCACACCCATCTGGTGCCGCGTTTCCCGACGGCGGTGCTGGCGACCGGGCTGATGATCCTGGCCTTCCTCAACGGCTTTGCCGGCATGATCCTCGATACCGTGGTGCGCGGCCGGCGCGAGGTGCGTCGGCTGGCCTATCTGGCGCACAAGGCGCCGGGCGGCGATCCCGGGACGACGCCGGGCTTGAACTAACTTCCGGCAACGCCGATGTAGGTGCTTCCCAAGGGGCACAAGGACCTGAGACTTTCCATGCACAATCCGTTCGAAACCGGTGATTTCACTTCGCCGCTGACCACGCTGACCAATGGCCTGGTGCCGATCGTCATCGAGCAGTCCAACCGCGGCGAGCGCAGCTTCGACATCTTTTCGCGGCTGCTGCGCGAGCGGATCGTGTTCGTGACGGGGCAGGTGGAGGACCAGATGGCCTCGCTGATCACCGCCCAGCTGCTCTTTCTGGAATCGGAAAATCCCAAGAAAGACATTTACATGTACATCAACTCGCCGGGCGGTGTCGTCACGGCGGGCATGGCGATCCACGATACGATGCAGTACATCCGCCCGCGCGTCGGCACGGTGTGCATCGGCCAGGCGGCATCAATGGGCAGCTTCCTGCTCGCCGCCGGCGAACCCGGCATGCGTGTGGCGCTCACCAACGCGCGGATCATGATCCACCAGCCGTCGGGCGGTGCGCAGGGCATGGCCAGCGACATCGAGATCCAGGCCAGGGAAATCCTGCGAATCCGGCACCGGATGAACGAGCTTTACGCGAAGTACACCGGCAAGCCGATCGAGGAGATCGAGAAGGCGATGGACCGCGACAAGTTCCTTTCGGCCGATGAGTCGAAGGAGTTCGGCCTGATCGACGAAGTGTTCGACAAGCGGCCGCAGCCGAGCGACGATGCGTCCGACGTGGCGAAGCTGCCGAGCGACAAGTCGTAACCGGCCATTTAGGTGATTGTGGTATGCAGCGTTGCCGGGTTAGGATGCCGGCCGCTCGAGCGCGCCCGAGTATCATGGGCGCAAGGATGGAATTGAATGACGAAACTTAGCGGCGGCGATTCGAAGAGCACGCTTTATTGCTCTTTCTGCGGCAAATCTCAGCATGAGGTGCGCAAGCTGATCGCCGGCCCGACGGTGTTCATCTGCGACGAGTGCGTCGAGCTGTGCAACGACATCATCCGCGAGGAAACCAAGTCCGCGCTTGTTTCCAAGAAGGACGGGGGCGTGCCGACGCCGCAGGAAATCTGCGACGTGCTCGACGATTATGTGATCGGCCAGCGCCGCGCCAAGCGCGTGCTCTCGGTCGCGGTGCACAATCACTATAAGCGGCTGAACCACGGCGCGAAGGGCGCCGACGTCGAACTCGCCAAGTCGAACATCCTGCTCGTCGGGCCCACCGGCTGCGGCAAGACGCTGCTTGCCCAGACGCTGGCGCGCATCCTCGACGTG
>JBQCEK010000034.1:0-7199 GCA_051960335.1 Sphingomonas sp. | reverse complement strand
ATCGCATTTCGCTTCCGTGTTATAAAATTTCTCGGGGGGAGGGGCGTGTGCCCTTTATCCCCCCCTGCATGGGGTGGTGGCGGGGCGCCCCGGTGACGGAGGGGTGTCGCCCTTTCGATGGCGGGACACTCCTCCACCATTCGCTGCGCGAACGGTCCCCCTCCTCTTATAGGTGAGGATATTCGATCAGATCGCCTCGACCGTCTGCTCGATCGCGCCGAAGATCGAGTGGTGGCGATCGTCCTCGGCCCAGATGCGGACGGTGTCGCCGGACTTGAGAAACGCGGTCGAGGGCTTGCCGTCGCGGATCGTCTCGACCGTGCGCACCTCGGCGAGGCACGAATAGCCGACGCCGCCTTGCGCAATGGGCTTGCCGGGGCCGCCATCCGCATCGCGGTTCGAAACGGTGCCCGAGCCGACGATCGTGCCGGCGCCCAGCTTGCGGCTCTTCGCGGCGTGCGCGACGAGGGTGCCGAAATCGAAGGTCATGTCCTCGCCCGCCTCGGCGCGGCCGAACGGCTCGCCGTTAAGATCGACCATCAGCTTGCGGTGGAGCTTGCCGTCCTGCCACCAGTCGCCCAGCGCGTCGGGGGTGACGAACACCGGCGAGAAGGCGCTCGCCGGCTTCGACTGGAAGAAGCCGAAGCCCTTGGCGAGCTCGCCGGGGATGAGGTTGCGCAAGGAAACGTCGTTGGTCAGCCCGACGAGCACGATCGCCTCCAACGCCTGTTCGCGGCTCGCGCCGAGCGGCACGTCACCGGTGACGACGACCACCTCGGCCTCGAGATCGCAGCCCCAGGCTTCGTCCTTCAAGGGGATCGGGTCGCGCGGGCCCAGGAAGCCGTCCGAGCCGCCCTGATACATCAGCGGATCATGCCAGAAGCTTTCCGGCATCTCGGCGTTCCGCGCCTGACGGACCAAAGCGACGTGATTCACGTAGGCCGAGCCGTCCGCCCATTGATAGGCGCGCGGCAGCGGAGAGGCGGCGTCATGCTCGTGGAAGCGCAGCCGCGGGATCGCCTCATGCTCGAGATCGGTAGCGAGATTGCGCAGATCGGGCTCGACCCGTGTCCAATCGTCGAGCGCGGCTTGCAGCGTGGGCGCGATGTGGCCGGCATCGGCATACCAGGCGAGATCGTTCGAGACGACGACGAGCTTGCCGTCGCGGCCGTGCTTCAGGCTGGCGAGTTTCATGCAGTCTCCTAAAATTCCGGTTCGGCCGATCATAGGCGCATTGGCGGCGGCGGCGATAGGGGGCGTCGCCGCGAGGCGCAGCGGCGCTTTCCTTTTCGCGTATCTCGCGCTATGGGCGCGCGTTCACGAAATTCCCCAAATCGCTAGAGGTTTTGTTTGGCCAAGGAAGAACTGCTCGAAATGCGCGGCCAGGTGGTGGAGCTTTTGCCCAACGCCATGTTCCGCGTTCGCCTGGAGAACAATCACGAAATCCTCGGCCACACCGCGGGCAAGATGCGCAAGAACCGCATCCGCGTGCTGGTCGGCGACGAGGTGCTGGTCGAGCTGACGCCGTACGATCTGACCAAGGGCCGCATCACCTATCGCTTCATGCCGGGACGCGGCGGCCCCGGCCCTTCCTGATCGCCTTTGCGGCGGCGCCGGCGCTTGTCGCCACCGCCGGCCGCTGACCGGCCATGAGCCTGATCCTTGCCTCGACCAGCCCGCGCCGCCGCGATCTCCTCGCCCGGCTCGGCGTGACGCCCGATCGCGTCGCTGCGCCCGATCTCGACGAAAGCCCGCTGCCCGGCGAATTGCCGCGCGCTTATGCGCTGCGGCTGGCCGAGGCGAAGGCGCGCGCCGTGCCGCATGCGGCCGGCGATATCGTCGTCGCCGGTGACACGGCGATCGTGCTCGGCCGGCGAATCCTGCCGCCGGCCGAGGACGAGGCGGTCCAGCGTCGCCTGCTGAACTTGCTCTCCGGCCGCCGCCACCACTGCCTGTCGGCGGTGTGCGTGATCGACGGCAACGGCCACGCGCGCACCCGGATTTCGGACACGATCGTCGCGTTCAAGCGGCTGAGCGCGGCGGAAGTCGATCGCTACGTCGCGTGCGGCGAGGGGCTCGGCAAGGCGGGCGGCTACGCCATCCAAGGGCGCGCCGAGGCGTTCGTGCGGTTTCTGTCGGGAAGCCATTCCGGGGTGATCGGATTGCCGCTGTTCGAAACCCGCGCGCTGCTCGAAGCCGCGGGCGTATCGCTTGGCTGAGTGGCTCTACGAGCCGGGGATCGGCGAGGCGCGCGCCGCGCTGATCGACGATGGCCACATCCGCATCGCGCGGATCGAGCCCGATAGCGATCTCCCGCGCGTTGGCGCGATTGTCGCCGCCCGGCTGACCGAGATCACCGTCAAGGGCCGCGAAGGCATCGTCAGCCTGGCGGCGGGCGGCGAGGCGTTGTTGAGCGGGCTCCCCACCGGGATTACCCAGGGCTCATCGCTGCTGGTCGAGATCGTCCGCGAAGCATTGCCCGAGCGCGGCCGCGCCAAACGCGCCAAGGCCGTGCCCGCGCCTGACGGCGCGCAACAAGCGCCGGGGCCGGATCTGCTCGCGCGGATTACCGCCAGCGGGGTACCGGTGCGCCGCCTGCTCGCGCACCAGCCGGACGATCTCGAAGCCGCCGGCTGGGGGGAAGTGCTGGAAGAAGCCGAAACCGGCGAGATCGCCTTTGCCGGCGGGGCGCTGCGCCTCTCGCTGACTCCGGCGATGACGCTGATCGATGTGGACGGCCAGCCGCCGCTCGAGGCGCTGGCGGTGTCGGCCGCCACGGCGGCGGCGCGCGCGATCGTGCGGCACGGCATCGGCGGATCGATCGGCATCGACTTTCCGACGATCGAAGGCCGCGCCGCGCGCCAGGCGATCGCCGCCGCGATCGACGCGGTGCTGCCACAGCCGTTCGAGCGCACCGCGATGAACGGCTTCGGCTTCCTGCAGATCGTCCGCCGCCGCCGCCGGCTTTCGCTGCCCGAACTGATTCGCGGCGATCCTGCCGGGGCGGCGCTGCGCGCGGCGCTGCGCCGGATCGAGCGGACGCCGCCGCCGGGACTGCGTGATTACCGGCTTCCCCCGGCGCAGCTCGCCCTGATTCGCGCGCGGCCGGAATGGGCGCAGGCCCTTGCGCGGCGCACCGGCGTCCCCACTTCGTTCGGCGAGGAGCGTTGATCATGGCGAAATCCACCACCTGCCCGATTTGCGGCCAACCGGCGGCGAAGGATTTCGCGCCATTCTGCGGCCGCGGGTGCAAGGATCGCGATCTGCTCAACTGGCTTGGCGAGGGATATCGCGTGCCCGGCCCCCCGGCCGATCCCGAGGCGCAAAGCGGGCTGGACACGGCCGGGCAGCACGATTAAAGCGCGCCTTCCTTCACCGATGTCCATCGGTTGAGGCGCCCAGGTAGCTCAGTTGGTAGAGCATGCGACTGAAAATCGCAGTGTCGGCGGTTCGATCCCGTCCCTGGGCACCACTTCCCCTCAGATCCGGTTCGAGCAGGCGGCATGGCCTCGTAGTTCAGGCGCGCCAGCCGTTGATGCGCAGCGGCATCCGAAGCACGCGATCCGACGATGTCATGAACAGCGTGCGGCCGTCTTCCCCGAAACAGCAATTGGCGATCGCCCGGCCATCGGCGATCAGGCCGAGTGGTTCGCCTTCGGGTGACAGCACGAACATGCCGCCCGGCCCCGAACAGAACAGCGTTCCATCGGCGGCGACCTTCATCCCGTCCGGCAGGCCCGGTGCGCCGCCGGCGATCAGCGGCCGCGCATCGAGCAGCACGCGCGGATCGCCGCGCGGCAGGCCGTGCGCGTCGAGCGGATAGGCCAGGATTCGCGGCGCCTTCTCGTACGACACCGAGATGTAGAGCAGCCGCTCGTCCGGCGACAGCGCGACGCCGTTGGGCCGCGTCAGCGATCCGTCGATCAACACCGCCGCCCCGCCCGGCATCCAGCGATAGACGCCGTTCTGATCGAGTTCCTTGAGCGGTGATTGGTCGCCATCGGCCAGGCCATATGGCGGATCGGTGAAATAGATCGCGCCGTCCTTGGCGACGTGCAGATCGTTGGGGCTGTTGAAACGCTTGCCGCGATAGCGATCGACCAGCACCGTCTTGCGCTTGCTGCGGGGATCGAGCCGAGTGATCGCGCGCATGCCGCTATCGGCGATCAGCACATCGCCAGATCGATCGACGGCGAGCCCGTTCGAACCGGGCTCACGAACGCGCTTGGGATCGGTGCCGGCCGCGCCCGATGGCTCGAGGAAGATCGATGCGCCGCGATCGGCGCTCCACCGGCGCATGATGTTGGCCGGCGGATCGGAGAACAGCAGGCAGTGCTGCCGATCGAGCCATAACGGCCCTTCCGCCCATTGAATGCCCGTCGCGATCACTTCGACCGCGGCGTCGGGCGCCACGATCCGATCGAGCGCCGGGGACAGCCGCCGCACCTTGGGCGCCGTGGCGATCGCGAATGCCGGCGACGCGAGCACGGCGACGCCGCCGGCCAAAACGGTGCGCCGATTGATGACGCCGGTCATCGGACGGTGCGGCTGTTGAGGTGGCTGGGAAGGGCGGGAAATGGCTGCATGAAATGTCTCCTGTCGCGCGGCGCTCAGCTGGCGCCGGGAACGGTGCTGCCGCGAATCCTGAGCTGATAGTCGAGCAACCGGCGATAGGCCGGGTCGCTGCGCCGCTGGCGGTAGTGCGGATCGGTGAGGATATCGACGGCAGCGGCGGCCATCGCGGCCTTGGGCTGGTTGATCGTGGTGATCTGCGGCCACGCCGCGCGTGAGGTAGGCGCATCATCGAAACCGGCGATCGCGAGGCGCGCCGGAATGTCGAAATGCAATTTCGTCGCGACAATCAGCACGCCCAGCGCCATGTCGTCGTTACTGGCGAAGACGGCGGTGGGCGGCTCGGCCAGGCTCAGCAGCGTTTCACCGCGCTCGATCCCGGATCGGACCGAAAAGTCACCCTCCATCACCAGCGCAGGATCGATCACTAGCCCGGCGGCTCCCATCGCCTCCCGAAAACCGGCGAAGCGCTTCGCCGATGCATTGTGCGCGGGATCGCCGGCGATGAAGCCGATCCGCCGATGGCCCTGCGCGATCAGATGTCCGGTGATCTCGGCCGCGGCGGCGATATCGTCCATCCGCACAAATCCGGATCGCGCTTCGTCATTGCCCGGCGCGATCCGCACATAAGGCAGATCGGCGGCTTCCAGCACCGCCAGCACGGCGTCGTCGTCGCACAAGGGCGGCGTGAGCATTGCGCCGTCGAGCCGCAGCATCGCCAGCGTATCGGCAAGCGCCGCCGCCCAATGCGGATCGCCGCGGTCAATCGGCTCGATCAGCATGTGATAGCTCTTGTCGCGGCACCGCATCAGCGCGCCGAGCTGCACATCCGCGGCATAACCCGAGGCGGGATCGTCGATCAGCAGGCCGAGCAGATAGGAGCGCGAGCTGGACAGGCTGCGCGCGAAGGCGTTGGGCCGGTAATCCAGCTCCTTCACCACGCGCATCACGGCGTCGCGCTTGTCCGGGCGGACATGCGCCTCGCCATTGATGACTCGCGACACCGTCTTGGGCGATACGCCAGCCTTGGCGGCGACATCCTTGATCGTCACGACCATGCGGGCTGGTTTCCTCGTTCGTGGTGGGATCGCGCAAAGCCAGCGATCAACAGGTAGCAGAGCGCCGGCAACGCCAGCGATGCGGCGAGCCCGGCGCTGTCGGCGATCAGCCCGGTCAGCACCGGCACGATCGCGCCGCCGACCACGGCCATGCACAGAAGGGTCGCGCCGGGCGTCGCCAGCGCTGGATCGCGCGGCAGCGCCAGCACATAGATCGTCGGATACATGATCGAATTGCACAGCCCGACCGCGATCAGCGCGGCGGCGCCGATCGGCCCCTGTACGGTTGCGGCGACGGCGGACAGTGCACAGGCGCCAAACGCAGCGAGCGCCAGCAGCGTACGCGGGGAATAGCGCCGCATGGCATAAGCGCCGGCAAAGCGGCCGATCATCGCGCCGCCCCAATAGAGGCTGACGAGCCGTGCCGCGCCGATCGGTTCGGCGGCAATCACGTCCGGCAGCACCAGATAGTTGGTCAGCAGCGCGCCGATCGCGACTTCGGCGCCGACATAGGCGAAGATCGCGCCCGCGCCGGCTATCAGGCGCCGATCGGCGAGCAGCGCGCGCCAATCGAATGGCGCGCCGCCGGTGCGCGCCTCGGGCGCCGCACGCAGCAGATCGCGGTACAGCAGAAAGGCGATCGCCAGCACCGCGAGCACGGCGATCGAAAACACGAAGGGCGGGGCGATCGCTGCCGCTGCCGACAGCCCTTCCAGCGGCGCCGTCGCATCGAGCACGAAGGCGGCGCCGACCAGCGGCGCGATCACCGTGCCGATCGAGTTGAACGCCTGAAGCAGATTGAGCCGAAACGCCGCGCCGCGCGCTTCGCCCACCACCGTCACCACGGTGTTGCCGGCGATCTGAAGAAAAGTGAGCCCGGCCGAGAGCGCCAGCAGCGCCAGCAGCACCAGCAGATAATCGTGCGCGGCGTGCGCGCCGAGGAAGAACAGGCACGAAGCCGCCATCACCGCCAGCCCGGTGGCCGCCGAGCGCATATAGCCGAGCCGCAGGATGGCCAGGCCGATCGGCAGCGCGAACAGCAGGTAGCTCATGTGAAAGGCCAGCTGGATCAGCAGCGCCTGGCCGTAATCGAGCCCGTAGATCAGCGTCATTCGCGGCACGAACAGGCTGATCAGCGACGACAGGAAGCCGCCGATGAAGAACACCCCGATCGACAGGTTGAACAGTCTGCCTGCGGTATCGGCGGAGGGGTCGGCGGCGCGCACGAGCAAAGTCACTAGGGCGCGGCCCGGCAACATGCAATCGGTTACAGGTCGAGCTTGACATCGATGTCGAAAATGACGCACACGACCGTCAAGCTCGACAGCAAGAGGAGCGAGAGAGGACAGGCCGGCCCCGCGGCAGCAATTGTCGGGCCGTTTTTCCTCTTCGCGAGATTTGGTTGTCGAGGCCACCGCGCCGGTGCGCCGGGCGCAGTGGTCGTTGATGAACTCCCCCCCGGTTTTCCCAAAGGAACCGGGATATGGCGGCCACCGATTGCATGCGGTGGCCGTCCTTTTTTCAACCGGCGAGCAGCGCCACGCCGCTCTCTTCAAGCAAGGACGCGCC
>JBQCEK010000033.1:0-5583 GCA_051960335.1 Sphingomonas sp. | reverse complement strand
AGCGATCTCGAGGTCGAAACGCGCGAGGTGCAGGGCAAGTTCTGGCATCTCAAATACCCGCTGGCTGATGGCAGCGGCTTCATCCATGTCGCCACCACGCGGCCCGAGACGATGCTGGCCGACATGGCGGTTGCCGTCCACCCGACCGACGAACGCTACACCGCGCTGGTCGGCAAGACTGTCAAGCTGCCAATCACCGGCCGCGAAATCCCGATCGTCGCCGACGAACATGCCGATCCCGAACTCGGCTCGGGCGCGGTGAAGATCACCCCGGGGCACGATTTCAACGACTTCGAGGTGGGTGTTCGCGCCGGCATCAAGGCGGCCGAGATGCTCAACATGCTCGACGCCAAGGCGCAGGTGACGCAGACGGCGGACGGCCTGATCCCCGGCGACCTGATCGGCCTCGACCGGTTCGAGGCGCGCAAGCGGGTGGTCGCGCTGCTCGAAGAACAAGGCTTCCTCGAGCGCATCGAGGACCGCGTCATCCAGACACCCTATGGTGATCGTTCGGGCGAGGTGATCGAGCCGTGGCTGACCGACCAATGGTATGTCGACGCCAAGACGCTGGCGCAGCCCGCGATCGAGGCGGTGCGTTCCGGCAAGATCAAGATCGTGCCGAAGACGTGGGAGAAGACCTTCTTCAACTGGATGGAGAACATCCAGCCGTGGTGCGTGTCGCGCCAGCTCTGGTGGGGGCATCGGATTCCGGCTTGGTATGGGCCAAAAATCGCCAAAGGCCGCTCAAGCTACGATTTTGCTTATGAGCAGCGAGACGCTGAGCAGTTCGTTGCGTTCGACGAGGATGGAGCGAGAGCGCTTGCCGAATCGCGTTACGCAGGCTTCCCGAATAAACAGCTCAAATTCTTCGATAGTTTCGAGGACGTCGTTCGCTGGGAAATAGCGACCGGTTACACAGCAGATACTATCGCGATCTGGAGGGACAGCGACGTCCTCGACACCTGGTTCTCCTCGGCGCTGTGGCCGTTCGCGACGATGGGCTGGCCGGATCAATCCCCCTCCCGCTCGCGGGAGGGGCTAGGGGAGGGCGTGTCCGCCAAGGACGCGCTAGCCTCGACAAGCCCTCCCCCAAGCGGGAGGGGAGCTGAGTGGCAGCGCCGCTATCCCAACGACGTCCTCATCTCCGGCTTCGACATCCTGTTCTTCTGGGATGCGCGGATGATGATGCAGGGCTTGCACTTCTTGGAAGATGTGCCCTTCAAGACCTTGTATCTCCACGGCCTCGTCCGTGCCGCGGACGGGCAGAAAATGTCCAAATCGAAGGGCAACACCGTCGATCCGCTCGGCCTGATCGACCAATATGGCGCCGATGCGCTGCGCTTCTTCATGGCGGCGATGGAGAGCCAGGGCCGCGACATCAAGATGGATGAAAGCCGCGTCGCCGGCTATCGCAACTTCGCGACCAAGCTGTGGAACGCCGCGCGTTTTTGCCAGGCCAATGGCATCGGCGCGAGCACCACGATCGACGCGCCGCAAGCGACCCTCGCCGTCAACAAATGGATCATTGCCGAGACGGTTCAGACGATCCAGGCCGTGGACCTAGCTCTCGCCGACTATCGCTTCGACGGCGCCGCCAACGCGATCTACCAGTTCGTCTGGAGCCGCTTCTGCGACTGGTATCTGGAGCTGATCAAGCCAGTGCTTTCCGTTCGTGCAGAGCCTGTCGAAGCAGGGAGCCCGGAACTCGCCCTTCAACAAGCTCAGGGCGAACGGAGCGCGGCGGAAGAGACAAGGGCCGTCGCCGGCTGGGTGCTCGACCAGATCCTGGTGCTGCTCCACCCGTTCATGCCGTTCATCACCGAAGAGCTGTGGCACGCGCTGTCTGATCCCGCCCACCCGCGCTCGGGCGACCTGATCGTCGCGCAATGGCCCAACGCCGATGCGCGCGCGATCGACGCGGAGGCGGTGAAGGAGATCGACTGGCTGATCAATCTGGTAAGCGAAATTCGTGCTGCGCGCACCGAACTCAACGTGCCGCCGGGCGCGCAACTTGCTCTGCATCCGGTCGAACTCGGCCCGGATGCCGGCCTGCGTTTAAGCACGAATAAAGCGGCGTTGAAGCGCCTTGCCCGCGCAGAACCTGCCGACGGACCTTTCGAAGGTGCGGCCGCATATGTCGTTTCGGATGGCGCGACTTATGCTCTGCCGCTCGAAGGAGTGATCGATCTCGACGCCGAACGCGCGCGTCTCGCCAAGGGAATCGCCGCCGCAGAGAAAGAGCGCGATTCGCTTGCCGGCCGGCTCGCCAACCCGAGCTTCGTCGAACGCGCAAAGCCCGAGGCGGTCGAGAAGGCCCGCGCCGATCATGCCGACAAGGCCGCTGAGGCCGAGCGGTTGCAGGCGGCGCTCGCGCGGCTGGGCTAGCGCTTTGGTCCAATCGCGTATGTGACGACGAGGCGAACGGTCGTCTCGATCGGCTGGGGCAGGGTGGTGACGACGATCGGCGGCGCGGAAACCACCGGCGGAGCCGCTCGGCTCGCGGTAACGACAACGTCCATCGCCTCTGCATCGGCGGCTTGGTTTCGAACCGACAGCAACGGCCCAAGGTCGGCTCCGGAGCCCTTCGAAATCGCTTCGGCCTGATCATTCGCCTCGGCCAGCGCCTTCGCCGCAGCTTCGCGCCGTGCCGCGTCCTTATCCTCGAGGTCGAAGCCCTCGATCGACGCGTTATCGGCGCCAAGCCTGCCGGCGAGCCCGACTGCGGTGCCGGCACCTTTTACGTTTTTGGTCCGCACGTCGATCGATTCGCTCGCAACATATCCTAGAATGGCGCACGGGCCGGTCGAGAGCCGGGGCTGGTCGCTGTAATCGTCATCGCCCTTGCAGTCAGGTGAGCGGCTCGCCTCAATCTTCATGCCGCTCGTATGGATGGCAATCGGCGCAGAACCGAGGAAGCTCGTCAACGCATCCACAACATTCTTTTGGCGATCGACCAACGCCTGCGTTGCCTTGTCGGCGGTCGTCCCTTCGCCCCGGATGTCGAATGAAAGACGGGCGACGTCGGGCGGAGACTTGACAGTGCCTATGCCAATGACTTCGACCGTTGGCGGGGGCGTTGCTTCATTCTGCGCGATGGCGGGCGATGCAATTGCGCCTGCAATTGCCACGACAGCTGCTCTCTTGATCATCACTCATCCCCATCGACGCCCCTATCTGATGGAGATTAGCGGGCAATAGGTCGTGGCGAAAGGCTAAGCCGGCACCATCACCTCGATCACACCCGCGGCGATGTGCGCGGTGACCGGCGTCGTCGCCAGCACTTCGCCGTCGATCGAGATGGGGAGCGGCGGTTCGGTGGAAACCTTGAGCGAGGTGCCGGTGAAATTCACCGTGTCGTCGTGGCGCGAATCGAGGCGAAGCACGCTGGCGCCCCAGTTCTTCAGCAGGCGGCGCTTGAAATGGCCGGTCACCGCCTGGACGACGATCTCGCCCGAATCGACGCGGGCGCCATCGACCAGCTCGGTGCCGCCGTGGAAACGCCCGTTCGAGATGCGGACTTCGAGCGCGCGCAGCCGCTTGACCTGCTGGCCATCGTCGATCGTCAGCCAGAACGGCTTGAACCGCGCATATTGCAGCGCCGCCCAGCCGAGATAGCCGACCCGGCCGAGATAACGCTTCAGCTTGTGCGGCACCGTTTCGGCGATCTGCGGGCTGATGCCGATCGCGGCGCAATTGGCGAAATAATCGCCGTCGATCATGCCCAGGTCGATGCGTTTCAGCTGGCCGGTGCGGATCACCTCGACTGCGCCCTCCAGATCGAGCGGAATGCCAAGGGTGCGCGCGAAGCTGTTGGCGGTACCGAGCGGCAGCACGGCGAGCGCGGTATTGGTGCCGACGAGATGATCGACCAGCCCGCTGATCGTGCCGTCGCCGCCACCGAGGATCAGCAAATCGGGCTTTCTGGCGAGAGCCTTGGTGATCGTCGCGTCGAGCTCTTTAGGATCGTGAACGGCGTGCGCATCGACCGTGTACGGCAATCCCTTGAGCGCGGCGCAGGCGCGGTCGAACTGGTCCTGGCCTTTGCGCGACTGCGCGTTAACGATCATCGCCGCCGATTCGATGGTCATGCCTGCTCCTGTTGTGCGCCGCATCGATGCTTAACGCCTTATCTCGGATCGGGCACGATACTTTCCGTTCGCCCTGATCTTGTCGGATGGCGTGGACGAAACCGTGCTTTGACAGGCTCAGCACGAACGGGTGGCGCGGTGGCCCAAGTTCACCGAGAGCCTTGCGCCACCTCGGCTTGAGTTCCAAAGAATGGCGCCATGAGCCGCTATCCCGCCCTTCGCCTCCGCCGCACTCGCGCTTCGGCCTGGAGCCGCCGCCTCCATGCCGAAACGGTGCTGACTCCCGCCGATCTGATCTGGCCATTGTTCGTCGTCGAGGGGGATGGCGTCGAGCAGCCGATCGCGAGCTTGCCCGGCGTATCGCGCTGGTCGGTCGATGGCATCGTCGCGCGGGGCCGCGAAGCGCGCGATCTGGGTATCCCGTGCGTGGCGCTGTTTCCCTATACCCAGCCCGAACGACGCACCGACGACGGGCGCGAGGCGCTCAATCCCGATAATCTGATGTGCCAGGCGATCCAGGCCTTGAAGGACACGGTGCCCGAGGTCGGCGTGCTGACCGACGTTGCGCTCGATCCCTACACGAGCCACGGGCATGACGGGCTGCTCGATGAGCGCGGCTATGTGCTCAACGACGCGACCGCCGAGGTGCTGGTCGGCCAGGCGCTCAACCAGGCGCGCGCGGGCGCCGATATCATCGCGCCCTCCGACATGATGGACGGCCGCGTCGGGCTGATCCGCGACGCGCTGGAGGCGGAAGATCACACCAACGTCCAGATCATGTCCTACGCCGCCAAATATGCCAGCGGCTTCTACGGTCCGTTCCGCGACGCGGTGGGCAGTCGCGGGCTGCTGAAAGGCGACAAGAAGACCTATCAGATGGACGGCGCCAATTGGCAGGAGGCGCTGCGCGAGGTCGAGCTCGATCTCGATGAGGGCGCGGACAGCGTGATGGTCAAGCCCGGGCTGCCTTATCTCGACATCATTTGCCGCGTGAAAGAGCGCTTCGAAGTTCCTGTCTTCGCGTATCAGGTGTCGGGCGAATATGCGATGATCGAGGCGGCAGCGGCGGCCGGGGCGGGCGAGCGCGACGTGCTGGTGCTGGAGACGCTGCTGGCGTTCAAGCGCGCCGGCTGCTCGGGCGTGCTGACTTACCATGCGGCGCACGCGGCGCGGCTGCTCGGCGCATGATCGAGACCGAGCGGCTGATCCTGCGCCCGCCCGAGCCGTGCGACCGGGCCATGCTGCATGCGATGTGGGCCGATCCCGCCGTGATGATCGATCTCGGCCCGGTGATGGACGAGGTCCGCGCCGACGCGACGCTCGCGCGTCATGAGTCATTTCGTGGCGAAGGGATCGGCTTTCACGTCGTCGAGCGTCGATCCGATGGCGCGTTGATCGGGTTTTGCGGCCTCAAGCGCGGCAATCCGGGAACCCCGATCGCGGGCCAGTTGGAGGTCGGCTGGATGTTCGCGACGCCTTATTGGGGCCAAGGATT
>JBQCEK010000032.1:0-3663 GCA_051960335.1 Sphingomonas sp. | reverse complement strand
CCATCACGGTGATGTTGCCGCGGCCTTGGCCAAAATTCCTACCCGCCAGGAAGTTGGTCGTATACTCGCGCAGATGCGTGCCCTCCGCACCGCCATATTTGGCATTGAGGCTGAGGCCGTCGTAATCGTCCTTGAGCACGACATTGACGACGCCCGCCACCGCATCCGCGCCATAGATCGCCGCCGCGCCGTCGCGCAGAACCTCGAGCCGTTCAAGCCCCGCGATCGGCAGCGCGTTTGAATTGTAGGTGAGCACCGGCACGTTGGCGATGCCCGCCTGGCTTACCGGATGCTGCACCATGCGGCGGCCATTGATCAGCACCAGCGTATTACCCGCGCCAAGGTTACGCAGATCGATCGAATTGACGTCGCCACGCGCGGCATTGCTCGTCTGGGGGTTGTTCGCCGAGTTGAAATCGACGTCACCCATCTGCGGGATCGATCGGATCAGCTCATCGCCCGAAACGGCGCCGGTCGCGGCGATCTGATTGGCGTCGAGCACGCTGACGGGCAGCGCCTCGGTGACCTTGCTGCCGCGAATCTGCGAGCCCACCACAACAATATCAGGCGGCGGCGCTTGAGTTGCGGCGTCGCCGGTCTGCGGGACGGGCGTGTCGCTCTGCTGCGTCGGTGCGGGTGCGGTTTGCGCGTGCGCCACGGAGGCGAATGCGGACAGCGCGGTGGTCGCCAGGATCGCAGCCTTGGAAATTCTCATGGTCATCCTCCCTGTTCACGTCAGCCGATTTGCCCGGCCCCCTTATTTCTCAAACGAGCGCACCGGCGCGCGCTTCGACCTCCTCGATCGTCGCCGGCTCGCCCGCCATTGCGCGCTCGAACAGCGTTTGATCGAACGCACCTTCCCATTTGGCGACGACGATCGTCGCGACCGCATTGCCCACGAAATTGGTGAGGCTGCGGCATTCCGACATGAAGCGATCGACGCCCAGGATCAGCGCCATCCCCGCGACCGGCACCGACGGCACGACCGACAGCGTCGCGGCGAGCGTGATGAACCCGGCGCCGGTCACCCCGGCCGCGCCCTTGGAGCTCAGCATCGCCACCGCCAGCAGCAACAACTGGTCGCCGAGCGACAGATGGATGCCGGTCGCCTGCGCGATGAACAGCGCGGCCAGCGTCATATAGATATTGGTGCCGTCGAGGTTGAACGAATAGCCGGTCGGCACGACCAGCCCGACCACTGATTTCGCGCACCCTGCCCGCTCCAGCTTCTCGAGCAGGCTCGGCAACGCCGCTTCGGAAGACGAGGTGCCCAGCACCAGCAGCAATTCGGCCTTGAGGTAACGCAGCAGCCCGAGGATCGAGAAGCCGCACAACCGCGCAACCAGACCGAGCACGACGAGCACGAACAGCAAACTGGTGAGATAGAAAGTGCCGACCAAGGCCGCGAGGCTTGCGAGGCTTGCGAGGCCATATTTGCCGATGGTGAAGGCGATCGCGCCAAATGCACCGATCGGCGCCAGTTTCATCAGAATATGGACGAGACGAAATACCGCAAGGCTGGCCGATTCCAGGACGTCGAACACCGGTTTGCCCTTGTCGCCGATCAGCGCCAGCGCGATTCCGAATAGCACCGCGACGAACAACACCTGCAGGATATCGCCGCTGACCAGCGCGCTTGGCAGCGTCGTCGGAATGATGTTCATGATGAAGCCGGTGACCGTCTGGTCGTGCGCGTGCGCCGCATATTGCGCGACCGATGCGGAATCGAGTGTCGCCGGGTCGACGTGCATCGACGCGCCCGTCTGGAACACGTTGGCGACGATCAGGCCGAGGATCAGCGCGAGCGTGGAAAAGAACAGGAAATAGGCGAACGCCTTGGCGGCGACGCGGCCGACCGACATCAGGTCGCGCATTCCCGCGATCCCGGTCACGACGGTGAGGAAGATCACCGGCGCGATAACCATCTTGACGATCTTGATGAAGCCGTCGCCAAGCGGTTTAAGCTGCGTGCCGAGCACCGGATCGACCTGACCGATCAGTGCGCCGAGCGCGATCGCGATCAGCACCTGGAAATAAAGGTGGCGGTAGAATGGCCGGCGCGCCGGCTGATCTGGGCCTTCTATTGGCCGCATGTGTAAATCCCCTCCGCCGACGTTTCGGCCGTCCGCTTTATCGCGTCGGCTCCAAGGTTAAGAGGCGTCGCAGCCAAAGCAATCTTCTCTCCAAAAAGGCTATATAATTGGTTTTAAACACAATATTATCACCGCCAATCAATATTTGTGCCGCTTTCCGCATGCTCGAAGTGGACAATGGGCGATTTTTCGCACAACTTGGTTTTTGGGAGGAATGCGTTGAAACGAATCGTCGCTTTGATCGGCGCGATCCTGGTGGTCGGCGGTATCGCCACCTGGGGCGCTGGCATGATCGCGGGAAAACGCGCGCTGGCGGCGCTCGATCGCAATGCCCGTGCATCGACCGCGCTTCACGGCGCGGTGCTACGCAGCGAGCTTGAAAAATTCCGGCTCGTGCCGACCGCGCTCGCCGGCGATCCTGAAGCGCGCGACGCGCTGGCCGGACAGCCTGAAGCGATCCGTTTGTTCGATCGTCGCCTCGAACAATTGAGCGCCAGCATCCACGCCGCCGCCATCTATCTGATCGATGCCGATGGCCGCACGGTCGCGGCGAGCAACTGGAATCAGGCCGCTAGCTTTGTCGGGTCGAACTACGGCTTTCGACCGTACTTTCGACAAGCGTTGGAGACGGGTGAGTACGAGCAATTCGCGCTTGGCACCGTAAGTCGACAACCGGGCCTTTATCTCGCGCGGCGGATCGATGCGGACGACGTGCGCGGCGTGATCGTCGTCAAGGTGGAATTCAACGCGATGGAGGCCGATTGGGCGCAATCCACCGAACCCGCTTTCGTCACGGACGGCCGCGGCATCGTGCTCGTCACCAGCGTGCCCGCTTGGCGTTTCCTGACCCAAAGCTCGTTGCCCCCCAGCCAGCGCGCAGCGATCCGCCGCAACCTCGATTTCGGCGATGCGCCGCTGACGCCTCTACCGATCGAGGCCCGGCCGGATCAGCATGGGACGATGGTCGAGGCGAGCGCGGGCGGCGGGCCGGCACAGCCTTATCTCGAAACGACCGCGCCGACTACGCTCAAAGGCTGGACACTCCATGTGCTGACGCCGGTTGGCACGGTGGCATCAAATGCAGCGACGAGCGCGCGATTGGCCACCGCCATGACCTTTGCGTTGATTGCTCTCGGCATCTGGATCATCGTTCGGCGACAGCAGCAGACGCGCCGCCGCGCCGTCGAGGCGCTGGCCACGCGCGCGTTGCTCGAACGCGAAGTCGACCTGCGCACGCACGAGCTGCGCAAAACCAATGACCAGCTCCAGATGGAAATGGCCGACCGGCTGGCAAGCGAGGCGCGACTTCAAGAAGCACGTGAGCAACTCGTTCAGGCCAACAAGCTCGCCTCGCTCGGTCAGATCGCTGCTGGCGTGGCCCATGAGATCAATCAGCCCGTCGCCGCGATCAGCAGCCATGCGCATAACGGCCGGCAATGCCTGGCGCTCGGCCGCGTGGCCGATGTCGAAGAAAGTTTCACATCGATAGCGGCGATGACGGAACGAATTGGTGTGATCACCGGCGAGTTGCGCGGCTTTGCACGAAAGGCAACAGGCGAGATCGGCGATG
>JBQCEK010000031.1:0-2351 GCA_051960335.1 Sphingomonas sp. | reverse complement strand
CGCGCACCGGACAGAAGCTGGCGCTGACCTCGGACGCGCGCCAGCGGTTCGAGCGCGGGGTCGATCCGGCGTTCCTCGACGCGGGGCTGGCCATCGCGTGCCGGCTGGTGCTCGATCATTGCGGTGGCACCGCGAGCGGCATGACTCGCGCGGGCAAGCCGCCCGTCGAGACGCGGACGATCGCTTATGATCCTAATCGGGTCGAGACGCTCGGCGGGCTGACCGTTGCGCCCGATCGGCAGAAGGCGATCCTCGAAAGCCTCGGCTTCGGGGTCGGGAATGACTGGCAGGTCACGGTGCCGACCTGGCGGCGCGACATCGACGGCGTCGCCGATCTGGTCGAGGAAGTCGTCCGTATCGAGGGCATCGACAAGGTGCTGCCGGTGCCGCTCGACCGCGCGCCGGGCGTCGCCACGCCGACCGCTACGCCTGAGCAGAAGATCGAGCGCCGCGTCCGCCGCGCCGCTGCCGCGCGCGGGCTCGACGAGGCGGTGACGTGGAGCTTCGTCTCCGAAGCCGAGGCCGCGCCGTTCGGTGGCGGGGCGTGGACGCTCGCCAATCCGATCAGCGAGGATCTGAAAGTGATGCGCCCCTCGCTGCTGCCGGGGCTGCTCTCGGCGGCGGCGCGCAACGCCAAGCGCGGCGCGGAAAGCGTGCGGCTGTTCGAGATCGGCCGCCGCTATCTCGCCGACGCCGAGCGGCCGACGCTGGGGATCGTGATGACTGGCGATCGCCGCCCACGGCACTGGGCGAGCGGCAAGGCGCAGGGCTTCGACGCGTTTGACGCCAAGACGGAAGCGCTTGCCTTGCTCTCCGCGGCGGGCGCGCCGGTCGACAATCTCCAGGTCATGGGTGACGCCGGGGCGCAGTGGCATCCCGGCCAGTCGGGCACGCTCCGGCTCGGGCCCAAGACGGTGCTCGCGGCGTTCGGCATGGTGCATCCCGAGACGCTGAAGGCGTTCGACCTCGACGGCGCGGTCGCCGCGGTCGAGCTCTATCTCGATGCGATTCCGGCGAAGCGGTCCTCGGGCCCTTCGACGACGCTCAGGACAGGCTTCATGCGCCCGGCCTATGCGCCGCCGGCGCTGCAAGTCGTGCGGCGCGACTTCGCCTTCACCGTCCCCGCCGAGCTGTCGGCCGACGCGCTGACCCGTGCCGTAAAAGGCGCCGACAAACAGGCGATCGTCGCCGCTCGCGTGTTCGATCGCTTCGAGCGCGACGGCGTGCGATCGATGGCGATCGAGGTGGTGCTGCAACCCGGCGACAAGAGCTTCACCGACGCCGACCTGAAGGTGGTTGCCGACAAGGTCGTCACGGCGGCAACGAAGCTGGGGGCGACGCTCAGAGGCTAACCGTCACCCCGGCCTTGTGCCGGGGTCCGCCGCGCCGCATTCACCGGCGCAGCGGCGGCAGGCCGAGCCCAACCGCGAGGCCGTTCCACGTCGGGTTCTCGCGCTCGATCAGATTGTATTTGAACTCACGCAGCCATCGCTTGATCTGCTTCTCGCGGAGAATGGCGGCCTCCATCGTGTCGGTCGCCTCGTAATATACGCGTATGTGAATGCCATATCGTTTGGTGAAACCGTCGAACCGGCCATCGCGGTGCTGGATGACGCGGCCGATCAGGTTCGAGGTTACGCCGGTGTAGAGCGTGCCGTGGAAGCTGCGCGCCAGAATGTAGACGCACGGGTTTCGCTCGATCTCCACCTTGTCATGGTGCCGCCAGGCGGACCTCGGCACAAGGCCGGGGTGACGGTCGGGTTTGCTTCCGCATCGGCGCCCGCTAAGGCACGCCTTTCTGGACGAAAGGATCAGCGATGCGCACAGCCCTCATCACCGGCGCGACCGCCGGCATCGGCGAGGCGGCGGCGCGGGCGTTTGTCGCCGGCGGCTGGCGGGTGATCGGCACCGGGCGGCGGGCTGATCGGCTGGCGGCGCTGGCTGACGAGCTGGGCGATGCCTTTCATGGCGCGGCGTTCGACGTGTGCGATGAAGCGGCGCGCGATGCCGCGCTCGATACGTTGCCGGAGGGTTTTCGCGGCATCGATTTGCTGATCAACAATGCCGGCCTCGCGCTCGGCACCGCCCCGGCCCAGGACTCCGATCTCGATCAATGGAAGACGGTGATCGACACCAATGTCGTGGCATTGGTGTCGCTGACGCGCAAGCTGCTGCCGCGGCTGATCGAGCGCAAGGGCGCGATCATCAACCTGTCCTCGGTCGCGGCGACCTATCCGTACAAGGGCGGCGCCGTTTACGCGGGCACCAAGGCGTTCGTCCGTCAGTTTTCGCTCGACCTTCGCTGCGACCTTGCGGGCACCGGCGTGCGCGTGACGTCGGTCGAACCGGGA
>JBQCEK010000030.1:0-3223 GCA_051960335.1 Sphingomonas sp. | reverse complement strand
AGCGAATCTCGCAAGGGTTTCCGGCCGCGACGGCACGCCGACATGGGTTTCGGCCAATTCGTCCAGCAACGCTCAGGTCGGCGGCAACAGCGTGGGCGACAACAGCGCGACAGGCGCGTTGCAGGTTTCCGACAACGCCTTCCAGAATGTGTCGGGCATTTCGATGGTCAATCTCAACACCGGCAACAACAGCGCGATCAACGCAGCGATGAACATCAACGTGCTGATCAATCAGGCGCCGGCATCGACCGGTGCGGGCGGCATGTGATGAGTCGCGGGACCGCGGTTCTCGCCGGTCTCTTCGCGCTTTGCGCCGCGCATGAAGCGTCGGCGCAGACGCAGCAGCGCTTTTCCGTCCCCGCTCTGCCGGGCGGCGGCTTCCAGCTGACGATGGGCAACATGCTCGATGCGCGGTTCGATACCGTCATCCGTCAGCGCTACGATTTCAGCTGCGGCTCGGCCGCGCTCGCGACCCTGCTGCACTATCATTATGGAATTGGCGCCAGCGAAGACACCGTCTTTGCCGGCATGTGGAAGGAAGGTGACCGCACGCTGATCAAGCAGCAGGGCTTTTCGCTGCTCGATATGAAGCGCTATCTCGCTGCGCTTGGCCTGGGCGCCGACGGTTACCGCGTGACGCTTGACGACGTCGCCAAGACGCGAGTTCCCGGCATCGCGCTGACCGTGACTGACGGCTACCGCCATTTCGTCGTGATCAAGGGCGTTCGCGACGACCATGTGCTGGTGGGCGACCCTTCGAAGGGGCTCATCGTCTATGATCGCAAGGCATTCGGCGCGATCTGGGACGGGTTATTTTTCGTTATCACCTCGGCGCAGGGCGTCGGCAAATCCTCGTTCAATCGCAATGCCCAATGGGCGCACTGGTTGCGCGCGCCGATCACCGGCGATTTCGCGCGGCCGTTGAGCGAAGCGGCGCTATCGCTCGCCGCGCCGCAACCGGGCGATCTCTGAGCCATGTGGCGGGCGCTGCTTCATGCCATGCTCGCAGTGATGGCGCTGGTTGCCGCGCGCCCCGCGTTCGCCGACGCGCCCGCGCTGTTCGACGCACCGGCGCTCAGCGACGGTGAGCTGGCGGCGCAGCGCGGCGGCTTCACCCTGCCGGGGGGAATCGATGTCGCCCTCGCCGCGACGGTGACGACCAGCGTGGACGGCGCGCCGGTGCTGACCACCACTTTCCGGATCGATGGGGACGTTGCGTCGGTGGCGACGAACGGCGTGCTGGCGACGGTGACCGCAACCGGATCCGCGGTGCAATCGACGGTGAAGGGAGCGATCGCCGCCGCACCGACGGTGACAGTGACGATCGCCAAGGCGGTGGCCCCGGTGGCCGCGGGGACCACCGCGAACGCCGCGCCGACCACGACGACGATCCTGACCGGTACGGGCACGCTTGCCAGCACCGCCAGTCTCGATGGGCTGCAGGTCACCCATTTCGTCGGCGACAGGATCGGCGCGATGGTCGCCAACAGCGGCGATGGCCGCATCATCAATCAAAGCCTGACGCTCGATCTCACGCTCGGCAACGTCGCCCCGTTCATGATCGGTTCGACGCTGGCGCGGGTGCAAAACGTGGGGATCGAAGCGGGCATGTGGCGAGGGGCGGGGGGATAGAATGAAAAATCCGAGCGGACATCGGTCCGGCGTCCGGCGGATTGCCGGCGCCGTCGTTATTCTGCTGGCCACGATTGCGGCCGATCCCGCCGCGGCGCGTGGGCCCGGCGCCAGCGTCGCGGCGACATCCGAGGTGCTCGCGATATCCCCATTTGGGGGTGCTACAGCCTCTCAAACGGGGAGTAGCGATCCGGCGGCGGCGCTGACGGCTGCCAAGGCGGAAATCGCCGCGCAGCGCGCGATGCTCGATGCGCAGGCGCGGGAAATCGCCGATCAGGAACGTCGCCTCAACGAACAGGCGGCTCGGCTCGACCAGCTCGAGCAAAAACTCGCCGGCGTCGCCAGCACCGCCCAGGCGGCGCGCGATGAGGCGGTCGCATCTCGCGCTCCGGCTGCGCCCGGCGCCGCGGTCGCCGCCGTGCAACCGGTCGGCCAGCCCGATGAGGCCGATCAGCCGCCATCGATCGCCGTGCTCGACGATCAGGGGCGCGTGGTGACACCCCAAGGCCAGCTGGTGGCCGAATTCGGCCTGGATTACGCGCGCGCCGATCGCAACAGGGCCGTCTTCCGCGGCGTGGAGCTGATCGAATCGATCCTGGTCGGCGTGTTCGATATCAACGAAAGCCGGCAGGATATCCTGACGGCATCGGGCACGTTGCGCTATGGCGTGGCCGACCGGCTCGAGATCGGTGCGCGGATTCCCTATGTCTATCGTTCGGACCATTCGGTGCTGGCGCCGATCGCCGGCAGCACCACCAATGATGAAGCCGCGACAGTGGACAGTTCGACCAAGGGCGGTCACATCGGCGACATTGAGCTTTCCGCGCGTTACCAGCTCAATAACGGGGGCCCCGGCAAGCCTTATCTGATCGCCAATCTGCAGGCCGATCTGCCGACCGGGCGCAGCCCATTCGCGGTGAAGCGCGATGCCAATGGCGCGGCGCTGCAATCGGCGACGGGCGCCGGCTTCTACGGCATTTCGCCCAGCATCACGGCGATTTTGCCGACCGAACCCGCGGTGCTGTTCGGCACGCTTGGCTACACGTTCAATTTCGCGAAGAATGTCGATACCAAGATCCCGCCGGTCCAGATCGACCGCGTCGAGCCGGGCGGCGAGATCAACATCTCCGCCGGGATCGGCCTCGCCGTCAATCAGCGAACCTCCTTCAACATCGGCTATGCGCACACATGGGCGATGGGCACCCGCACGATTTCCCGATTGCTCGACGACCGCACCGGCGAGCCTGTTGGCGATCCGATCAAGACGCGGTCGCGCGATCTTCAGATCGGCCGCCTGCTGTTCGGCGTGTCGTATCGGCTCAACAATCGGTCGTCGCTCAACTGGTCGGTGGAGGTAGGCGCCACCGAAGACGCGCCGGACGTTCGCACGTCGCTGCGAATCCCGTTCAATCTATGATGGTGACGGCGCCGGCGGTTGCTCGAAAGGCTTAGCCAACATGCACCTGCGCCGAGCCCCAATAGCGTGTGCGATCGAGGGCCGCGCGCCGCACAATGCCCCGCGACTGAAGGGGTGAGGCGATGAACGATCTTGCGATGTTCCCGGGCGGCGCGGCGTTACCCGGAGACCCAC
>JBQCEK010000029.1:0-2630 GCA_051960335.1 Sphingomonas sp. | reverse complement strand
CCATCGTCCCAGGCGCCGCTGCCAATCGCCATCAGCGCGGTGCGGCTGGCATTGGTCGCATCGGTAATGTGCAGGCCGCCGGTCAATTTCCAGATCAGCCATGAATCGATCGTGCCGATCGCCAGATCCGCCCCGGCCTCGCGCACTGCGGGCCAATGGGCCATCGCCCAGGCGATCTTGCTTGCCGAGAAATAGGGATCGAGCAGCAGCCCCGTCTTGTGCTGTAACGCTGGCTCGAGCCCCTTCTCGCGCATGGCGCGGCATTGGGCGGCGGTGCGGCGATCCTGCCAGACGATCGCCGGGCCAAGCGGCTCGCCGCTCGCCTTGCTCCAGAAGACCAGCGTTTCGCGCTGGTTGGTGATGCCGATCGCGGCGACTCGATCAGCGCCGCCAGCGCGATCGATCATCGCGGCGGCGCAGACCGATGTCCGTTCCCAAATCTCTGCGGCGTCATGCTCGACCCAGCCTGGGCGCGGATAATGCTGCGAGAGATCGCGCGCCTCGGCGCCGAGGCAGGTTCCGTCGCCAGCAAACAGCATCGCGCGGGTGGAGGTGGTGCCTTCGTCGATCACCAGGATGCGGTCGCTCATGAATCGCATGCTAGCCGGGATTACAAGCGGAAGGAATGCGGCTAAGAATCCAGCGACGTATCGGTTTGGCAGGGAAATTCGTGTGGCGGACAGCGCGGACGAAATAAGGGCGGCGGCTGGCGAGCGCGCGCCCGCGCCGCCGGCGGCGAGCGGCGCGTTCGGCCTGCCGCCGCCCGATATGATCGATTCCGCCGCCGCCGAACGCGTCGAGCTGCGTCGCGATCGATTGCTGGCGGCGCTGACGCTGATGATCGGCATCGGGGTGGCGATGGCGACGCCGTTCGCGCTTCAATATGGTGCGACCTTTTTCCTGCCCGTGACGGCCGCCCTGGTGATTGCGATTGCGCTGGTGCCGGTGCTCGAGTGGCAGGAGCGGCATCACATTCCGTCGCCGCTGGCGGCGCTGGTCTGCGTGCTGCTGTTCTTGCTCGCGGCGAATGTCGCGCTGGCCGCGATCGTGGTGCCGGCGACCGAGTTCTTCCGCCTGCTGCCCGAGCGGATCGATCGCATTCAGGCCAATATTGCGCCCCTGCTGGACCTGTATTCGAACCTGCAGAAATATGTGAACCGCACCATCCAGCACCTTGTCGCCGGCAGCGCGCATCCCGCGCAGACGATCGCGCAGCCGCCGCCCAATTCGATCCTGGAGCTGACTGCGACATCGGCGCCGACGGTGATCATCCAGGTGTTCTTCGGCATTCTGGTGGTGTTCTTCTTCCTGTCCGGCTGGACGCGGCTGCGGCGGCGGACGATCACCAGCCGGGCGAGCTTCGGCGGCGCGATGGCGACCGCGCGCGTGATTCAGAGCGTGGTCGACGATACGTCCGCCTATCTTGGCACGATCACCATCATCAATCTGCTGCTGGGCCTGGTGGTCGCTGGCGGGCTGTGGGTGATCGACATGCCGTTCCCGCTGATGTGGGGCGGCGTGGTCGCGCTGCTCAACTACATTCCGTATCTGGGGCCGATCATCGCCGCGTTGCTGATGGCGCTCGGCGGGCTGATGGTGTTCAACGACATCTGGACCGCGATGATCCCGCCGGCGATCATGATCGGCTGTCATTTGATCGAGGCGAACGCGGTGACGCCGTTCATCGTCGGCCACCGTCTGACGATCAATCCGCTGCTGATTCTGATTTCGCTGAGCTTTTGGGGATGGGTGTGGGGAACGCCGGGCGCCTTGCTGGCGGTGCCGTTGCTGATCATCATCCAGACGGTGATCGGGGCGGCGGGCAAGCCCGATATTGCGGGTTTCCTGTTCGAGCACGGCACGCTGGTGCGCGAGTCCCGGCCTGTTTCGGACGAGCTCGACGAGACGCTGTGATGAGCTGTTGACAGCCTCGCGAGGCTCGCCTAGTTGCCGCGCCTCACGCTGTCCAAGCGGGTGTAGCTCAGTTGGTTAGAGCGCCGGCCTGTCACGCCGGAGGTCGCGGGTTCGAGCCCCGTCACTCGCGCCACAGCGCTTATCGAAGGCGCCCGGTTTCCATCCACCGCAACAGCGGCTTGAGCGGCGTTATCCAGATAATCCCGGTGACGAGATAGAAGCCAAGCTGTGCGAACCAGGGCCAGCTGCCGACGATCATCGACAGGCTGGAAACGAGCACCGACCAGATCGCAATCAGCGACAGGATGATCAGCATTCCCACGGGTTTGCGCCAACTTGGCGTCATCAATTTTTCCTCTCGATCCAGCCTTGTTCGGTGATTACGGCATGCAGCGGCACATCCCAGGGATCAGCCGGCAGCGGACCCATGTGCTGAACCGACCAGGCGACGCCGATTCGAGTCGCGCCCGGCACCACTGCGAAAGCGCGGTCGTAATGCCCGGCGCCCTGGCCGAGCCGGTTGAGGGCGTGATCGAAACCGATCAGCGGCGTCAGGATGATGTTCGGCTGCACCTCGTCGTGATCGTGGGGCGGCTGGCTGAGGCCGAACGGTCCCGGCACCAGCGCATGATCGGGATGCCAGGCGAGAAAGCGAATCGCGCCGTCGCGATCGACGACATGGGGCAGAGCGAGCGCACAACCGCGATCCAGCGCGG
>JBQCEK010000028.1:0-12753 GCA_051960335.1 Sphingomonas sp. | reverse complement strand
CCTTGAGCTGCGACGAGCCGCGCCAGCGCGTCCGCCGTGGCGGCGATCGCCTCACGCGACTGCAAGGCCGCTTCGATCAAATCCTCGAGATGCGCCGCCTCGGCCGCCAGCGCATGCGCCCCCGCCTGAGTCACCCTCAACGCCGCGTCGTGCAGATCGGGCGCGTTGAATCGCACGACGCCGGCGAGCGTCTGGCGGTGCGTGAACCCGCTATCGGGCTTCATCAGCGCATCGCCGTGTTTCGCCGGCACCTCGACATGATAGCCGAGCACGCCATTGTGCCGGATCTTGAGCGCGCCGATTCCGGTGCGTTGACGGTAATCGGCCTCCAGCGCAGCGATCGCGCGGCGCCCGCCGGCGCCGGTCGCGCGCAGATCATCCAGCGCCGCGTCATATCCCTCGGCGATGTAACCGCCATCGCCCGAATCGATCGGTGGCGAGGGCACTAGGGCGCGCGTGTAGAGATCGATCAACGCGCCGTGCCCGCGGAGCAGCGGCGTCAACTGAGTGAGCAGAACCGGCGGCCGCTCGATCCGGTCGAGCCGCTCACCCAGACGCCAGGCACCGTCGAGCCCGTCGCGTAACTGGCCGAGATCGCGCGGGCTGCCCCGCCCCGCCGCGATCCTGCCCAGCGCGCGGCCGATGTCGGGAAGCGCGCGGAGCGCGGTGCGAACCGCTTCGCGCTGGCTCGCCTCGTCATGGAACAGCGCCACCAGGTCGAGCCGCGCCTCGATGGCCGCGCGGTCCATCAGCGGCGCCGAAATATCCGCCGCCAGCAGTCGCGCGCCAGCGCCCGTTACCGTGCGATCCGCCGCATCGAGCAGGCTGCCCTTGCGCTGCCCGCCCGTGGTCTGACTGAGTTCCAGGCTTTCGCGCGTGGCTTGATCGATCGCCATCGCTTCGGCCGCGCGTGCCAGCCGGGGCGGACGCAGGAATGGCAGGGCACCGCGCGCGGTGTGATCGAGATAGGCGACCAGCCCGCCCGCCGCCGCCAGCGCCGCGCGCGAGAACTGGCCGTAGCCATCCAGCGTCTTTACGCCGAACAGCGCCTTCAGTCGCTCCTCGCCGCGCGCGCTGTCGAACTCGCTTCTGGGCCGCTCGGTCGTCGCGAACCTTGCGTGGTCGCTTGTCTCGGCGGCGATCGTCTCGGCCGGCGACAATCGCGCCAGATCGGCGGCGAGCCCGCCAGCGCTCGATTCGATGATGTCGAATCGTCCCGTCGAAATATCCGCGGCCGCGATCGCCACATGCCCCGCGGCTTCGCCGACGCTCGCGCACCAATTGCTGCTGCGCGAATCGAGCAGCGCTTCTTCCGTCAGCGTGCCCGCCGTCACCACGCGGACGATCCCGCGCGACACCAGCGCCTTCGATCCGCCGCGCTTCTTCGCCTCGGCCGGGCTCTCGGTCTGGTCGGCGATCGCCACGCGATGCCCAGCCTTGATCAGTCGCGCCAGATACCCTTCGGCCGCGTGCGCCGGCACGCCGCACATCGGGATCTTCTCGCCGTCATGCTCCCCGCGCGCGGTGAGCGCGATATCCAGGCACGCGGCCGCCACCCTTGCATCGTCGAAGAACAATTCGAAGAAATCGCCCATTCGGTAGAACAGCAGGCAATCCTCTGCCTCGGCCTTGAGGCTGAGATACTGGGCCATCATTGGGGTGGGAGCGGCAGACATCGTCCGCGTCGGTAGCGAGTTTCGCAAGATCGCTCCAGTGCCGGGGTGACGTAACGGCGAAGGCTGCCTAAAGACCTTGGCGACGAGCAGCCGAAAGGAACCCGATGGCCGACGAATCGAACGTCCAGTTTTCCGAACGCGAGGCGCTGCTGTTCCATTCGGAAGGGCGCCCCGGCAAGATCGAGATCATCGCATCGAAGCCGATGGCGACGCAGCGCGATCTCGCGCTCGCTTATTCGCCCGGCGTCGCCGTCCCGGTGCGCGCGATCGCGGAGGATCCGGCCACCGCCTACGATTATACCGCCAAGGGCAATCTGGTGGGCGTGATTTCCAACGGCACGGCGATCCTCGGTCTCGGCAATCTCGGTGCGCTCGCGTCCAAGCCCGTGATGGAAGGCAAGGCGGTGCTGTTCAAGCGCTTCGCCGATGTCGATGCGATCGACATCGAGCTGAAGAGCGAAGACGTCGATCGGCTGATCGACGCGATCGAGCTGATGGAGCCGAGCTTCGGCGGCATCAACCTCGAAGACATCAAATCGCCCGAATGCTTCATCATCGAGCAGACGCTGCGCGAGCGCATGAACATCCCGGTGTTCCATGACGACCAGCACGGCACCGCGATCATCGCCGCCGCCGGCCTGATCAACGCGCTTCATCTCACCGGGCGCGACATCAAGCAGACCAAGGTGGTGATGAACGGCGCCGGCGCCGCCGCCATTGCCTGCGCCGATCTGATCAAGGCGATGGGCCTGCCGCCGCAGAACATGCTGATGCTCGATCGTACCGGCGTGATTCATGTCGGGCGCGACGGCATCAACCAATGGCAGTCCACCCACGCCGTCGAAACCGATCGCCGCACGCTCGAAGAGGCGCTGGATGGCGCCGACGTGTTCATGGGCCTGTCCGCGGCGGGCGCACTGCCGGCCGAGTATCTCAAGAAGATGGCGGCCAAGCCGATCGTGTTCGCGATGGCCAATCCCGATCCCGAAATCTCGCCCCCCGAAGCCAAGAAGGCGCGCCCGGACGTGATCATCGCGACCGGGCGTTCGGACTATCCGAACCAGGTCAACAACGTGCTGGGTTTTCCGTTCATCTTCCGCGGTGCGCTCGATGTGCGCGCGACGACGATCAACGAGGAAATGAAGGTCGCCGCCGCCGAGGCGCTCGCTCGCCTCGCCCGCCAGCAAGTGCCAGAGGAAGTCGCGACGGCCTATGGCACGCGCCACAGCTTTGGCCCCGATTACATCATCCCGGCACCGTTCGATCCGCGGCTGATCGAGGAAATCCCCGCCGCCGTCGCCAAGGCGGCGATGGATTCGGGCGTCGCCACCAAGCCGATCCTCGACATGGATGCCTATCGCCAGACGTTGCGTGGGCGGCTCAACCCGACCACCGCCGTCCTCAGCCTCGCTTATGAGGGCGCGCGCTCCTGCCCCAAGCGAGTCGTCTTCGCCGAAGCCGAAGAGGAAGTGGTGCTGCGCGCGGCGATCGCCTTCCGCGACGGCGGCTATGGCACACCCGTCCTCGTCGGCCGCGACGACGTTTATGAACGGCTCGCCGCGCTTGGTGTCGATGATCCGCAAAGCTTCGAGCTGCACAACAGCCGCCACTCGCCGCTTGTCCCCAAGATGGTCGATTTCCTCTACGAGCGGCTCCAGCGCCGCGGCTATCTGCGCCGCGATTGCGAGCGGATGGTCAACCAGGATCGCAACATCTTCGGCTCGCTGCTGCTCCAGATCGGCGAGGCCGATGCGATGATCACCGGCATCACCCGCACCTATGCGCGCACGATGCGCGAAGTGCGCCGGGTGATCGACATCGAGCCCGGCCGCACCGCCTTCGGCATCCATATCCTCGTGGGCCAGAGCCACACGGTGTTCATCGCCGACACCACCGTCAACGAGCGACCCAATGCAGAGGAACTCGCCGATATCGCCGAGCAGACCGCGCAGGTCGCGCGGCGGATGGGCCATGAGCCACGCGTCGCGTTCCTCAGCTATTCGACCTTCGGCAACCCCGAAGGCAAATGGCTCGAAAATCTGCGCGCTGCGGTAAAGGTGCTCGAACGCCGCCAGCCGGGTTTCGAGTTCGAAGGCGAAATGGCGCCGGATGTCGCGCTCAATCCGCGCCAGCTCGCCAATTATCCGTTCGCTCGGCTCTCCGGGCCGGCCAATGTGCTGATCATGCCAGGTCTGCAATCGGCCAACATCTCGGCTAAGCTGCTGCGCGAGCTGGGCGGCGATTCGATGATCGGCCCAATGCTGATCGGCATGGAAAAGCCCGTCCAGATCGCGCCGATGACAAGCACCGCGAGCGAACTGGTGACGCTGGCCGTGCTTGCTGCCGGGGGGATCGCCGGGTAGCGCCTTTTCACGCGCCGATAAGGTGCAGCGCCAGCGTCCGCCGGTGCGGGCGGTGGCGATGCTCGAACAGATAAATGCCCTGCCAGGTGCCAAGCGTAAGGGCGCCGTCGATCAGCGGAATCGACAGCTGCGTCTGGGTGAGCGCGGCCCGCAGATGCGCGGGCATGTCGTCCGGTCCTTCGTCATCATGCTCGTACGCGCTCGATTCGGGGGCGATCCGGGCGAAATAGGCTTCGAGATCGCGCCGCGCGGCCGGCGCGGCATTTTCCTGGATCAGCAGCGATGCCGAGCTATGCCGGCAAAAGATCGTCAGCAGGCCGTCGCGCATGGCCTGATCCGCCACCCAGCGATCGATTCGATCGGTCACCTCGATCATGCCCTGCCGATCGGTTTCGATCGTCAGCATCGTCACTGCCTGGCGGATCATGCCTCGCTGCCCGGCAAACGATCCGCGGCGTCCCTGATCGCTGTATAAATGGCGTCGAGATCGTCATCGCCGATACAATAAGGCGGCATCACGTAAACGGTGTTGCCGAGCGGCCGAAGCAACAGGTCGCGCGCGCCGAAGAAGGCCAGCAGGGCGGGCCCGCGAGAGGACAGATAGTCGCTGGCGCCCTCGCTCAGTTCCATCGCCGTCACCGTGCCGATCGCGCGTGCGCGGCGAACATGGGGGTGATCGGCCAGCGCGGCGAGCCGCACCTGTTGCCGCCGCGCCAGATCGTCGATCCGCGCCTGAACCGGCTCGTCGCGCCAGATCGCTAGATTGGCGTTGGCGGCCGCGCAGGCGATCGGATTGGCCGTGTAGCTGGACGAGTGGAAGAACATCGTCGCCCGATCGTCCGAAAGATGCGCGTCGTAGATCGGATCGCTCGCCATCGTCACCGCCAGCGGCATCGCACCACCAGTCAGCCCCTTGGACAAGCATAGGATATCGGGAACGACGCCCGCCTGCTCACAGGCCAGCAGCGTGCCCGTTCGCCCCCAGCCGGTCATCACCTCATCGGCAATGAACAGCACTTTGTGGCGCGCGCAGATCGCGGCCATCTCGGCAAGAAGGCGCGCAGGATAGATCAACATGCCGCCCGCGCCCAGCAACAGCGGCTCGACGATGAACGCCGCCGCCCCGCCAAGACACGCGGCCTCCAGCGCATCGAGCGTCGCCTGCTCGCGTTCCGCGACCGGAAACGGGATCGTTCCGACGTCGAACAGCAGCGGCGCATAGGCGCGATTGAACACGCCGCGCGCGCCGACCGACATCGCCCCGATCGTATCGCCGTGATAGCTATGCTCGAGCACCAGGATACGGTGCCGCGGTTCGCCGCGGTTGAGCCAATAGCCCAGCGCCATCTTCAGCGCGACTTCCACGCTGGTCGATCCCGAATCGGAAAAGAACACATGGGCGAGTGAAGACGGCATCATCGCCGTCAGCCCGCGCGCGAGCGTTTCGGCGGGCTCGTGCGTCCAGCCGGCGAAGATGATCTGATCGAGCCGCTGCGTCTGCTCGGCGATCGCCGCCATGATCCGCGGGTGGCAATGGCCGTGCGTCGTCACCCACCAGGACGAGATGGCATCGACGATCCGGCGCCCATCGACAGTGTGCAACGCCGCCCCCTCGGCGCGCGCGACGCAGGGGATCGGCTCGTTCAAGCCATGCTGGGTGAATGGATGCCAGACGGGCGACTCGCTCACCGAAAATCCTCCAGGTCGAACGCCTTTGAAAACGCAACGGCAAGTGAATCCTGGTTGAGATCGTGGAGATGCGGCAGCCGCCCCAGCCGACGGATCCCGCCGATCGACGCGATCGTCGCTTCGCTATCCTCGACCGCATCGCCGATGAATGCGACGCCAAGGATCGGCACGCCGCGCGCGCGAAGCGCCTCGATCGAGAGCAGGCTGTGGTTGATCGTCCCGAGCGCGGTTCTCGCAACCAGCACGACGGGCGCACCCCAGCGCGCGAACAGATCGGCGAACAGCAGCTCGCGCGTCACCGGCACCAGCGCCCCGCCCGCCCCCTCGACGACGAGCGGACCGGGCACGGCGGGCAAGACGAGTCTTGCGGGATCGATCGTCACGCCGTCGATTTCGGCGGCACGGTGCGGCGAGCACGGCGCCTTCAGGCGATAGCTTTCGGGGAGCAGTTTTTCCGCCGGCAGGTTGGAGAGCCGAGCGACGCGCTCCCGATCAGATCCGTCATCAAGCCCGGCCTGCACCGGCTTCCAGTAATGCGCGCCCAGTGCCCCCGCCAGCGCGGCGGCAAAGACCGTCTTGCCGATATCGGTATCGGTGCCGGTGACGACGATCGCGGTCATGCCAGTGCCTTCTCCAGTTCGGCCGCCAGCGCATCGACCGCGCTCGAATCGATGTTTAGCGTCAGCGACAGGCGTAGCCGCGCGGTCCCCGGCGCGACGGTGGGGGGGCGGATGCCGCGCACATCGAAGCCGGCGTCCTGCAATCGCGCCGCCACCGCCATCGCCCGCGCGTCATCGCCAAGGATCAGCGGCAGGATCTGCGACCCGGTCGCCGCAACGCCAGCCGGCGCCAGCACGCGTTCTGCATGGCTCACCAGCGATCTGAGCGCGTCGCGGCGATCGGGTTCGTCGATGATGATGTTGAGCGCTTCCTGCACCGCAACCGCCATCAACGGCGACGGTGCGGTCGAAAAGATGAAGCCGCGCCCGCGATTGACGAGAAAATCGCGCACCACCGCCGGGCAGCAGAGCAGCGCCCCTTCGCAACCAAGCGCCTTGCCGCACGTGTGCAGCGTCACACGATTGTCGCCACGCGGCAGATCGGCGGCCAGCCCGCGTCCACCGGGGCCGAACACGCCGGTCGCGTGCGCCTCGTCGATCACCAGCATCGCATCGTATCGCGCCGCGACCTGCGCGAGATCGGCTAACGGCGCGAAATCGCCGTCCATGCTGTAAAGGCTTTCGACCGCGATCCAGGGCGTGCCCCGATTGCCGGACGTGCGCCAGACGCCGAGCGACTCCTCGATCGCACCAGCCTCATTGTGCGGCATCGCGCGGCATTCGGCGCGGCCCAGCCGCATCCCTTCGTGCGCGCTGGCGTGGATGCGTTCGTCAAAGACGATGAGATCGCCGCGCTGCGGCACGGTTGCGAAGAAGCACGCATTGGCCGCGAAGCCCGTTGGAAAGAACAGCGCCGCTTCGTTTTGGAAAAATCCGGCGGCGAAGGTTTCGAGCGCGACGTGAGCCTCATGGTTTCCGCGCAGCAGTCGCGAGCCGCCCGATCCGATCGGCGTGCCTGACGCGATCGCCTGAGTGACCGCGCGGCCGAAGCGCGGCGACTCCGCGAGAGCGAGATAGTCGTTCGAGCTGAAATCCACGCCTCGGCGCGGCGCCAGCGCCCGCCGCCGCGAAGCGCGGTCGAGCCCGGCAAGATCGGCATGAAGCGCATCGAGCAACGGCATCGCCTGCCCTTAGCGCATCGCGCGCGCGCCTCAACTCTAGTTCGCCGCCGGCTTCTCCGGCAGGGCTTCCACCTCGAACGCGTGCTTGCCGTTCGCCAGCCAGTGCGCCGCAGCGGCTTGCACCGCTTTGGCATCGACCTTCGCGATCTCGCTGCCGACCGATTCGATCGCCGCGACGACGCGGGGATCGTCCAGATCGCCGTCGATTCGGCTCAGCCAATAGCCATTGTCGGTCTGCGAGCGATCGTAGGACGACTTCTTCGTGGTGATCGCCCGCGAAAGCTCGTCGGCTGTCGGTCCCTTGGCGGCGAGATCGGCGACGATGCCATCAAGCGTCTTGTAGAAATCGGCGATCCGTTCGGTGCGGAGCTGCGCGCCTGCAAGAACGAACCCGTAATCCGGCAGATCGGCCGCTTGTGTCGAATCCGCGAACGGCGTGTAGCTGCCGCCCTGTTTCTCGCGGAAGTCGTTGGTCAGCCGATCCTGGATGACCGACGCGGCAATATCGAGCGCCACGCTTTCCGGGAAGTTCGCCAGCACGCCAGTGGTGGGATAGATGCGCGCGACCGCCGCCTGATCGGGGTCGCCCGTGTGCCGCAGGATCACCGGGTCGGCGCCTGTCCACCGCGCGCTGACGGCCAATTCCGCAGCGCTTGGCTTCTCGTCGGGGCGGGGGGGTAATGACCCGAATGTCGCGCCGACTGCGGCAATCAGCGCATCGGGATCGAGGTCGCCGACCGCGATGACCTTGATCGGTCCTGCGCCGAGCTGCTGCTGCCAAAACGCCTGAAATGCGGGGAGCGTTAGCGCATTGACCTCGGACGGTTGGGGCAAGGCGCGAAAACGCTGGTCGCCGCCGTGAAAATAAGGCGCGCCAAAGGCCTGAAGCACCGATCCCGGCGCGGAGAAATACGCCTGATAGGTCGCGTCGAAGCCGTTCTTCAGCCGATCGATCGGCGTCTGATCATAGCGCATCTGCGTCAGCGCGCCGACCATCAGCTTCATCGCGTCGCCAACGTCCGCCTGGTTGGTGCGGCTGCCCAGCGCCAGGGCATTGGGCAATTGCTGGAGACCGAAACCGATCTGCCGCCCGGCCGTCAGCCGAGTCAGTTCATCGGGGGTGAACGGGCCGATTCCCGCCCCGGCCAGTGCGCCCGATGTCCAGAGCAGGCCGGGATCGTTGACCGGGCGATTATAGAGCCCATGCCCGATTTCGACCTGCAGCCGGATCGTGCCCTTTTCGAAACCGGTCTTCTTGAAATCGAGCTCGACGCCATTGGCGTAATGCACGCGCTCAACACCCAGCGCCGCGATCCTGCTCTTCGAGACGACCTTGCCGGTCGCCGCCGGCAGCTTGAGTTCGTCGAGCGAGACCTTGCGCAGCGCAGCACTGCTCGCCGCCGCTGTCTTGCGCGCTTCGGCCAGCGCCGCCGCCGCCGCCGCGTCGCCACCGTCGATCGGCGTCGATGATAGTAACAGCATCCGTGGATCGGGCGCGAGTTGCGCGGCGATCGCCTTGCCGATCACCGCCGGGGTCAGCGACGGTTCGGCCGCCTTGAACAAGGTAAGATAGAAAGTGCGCGCCGCCGTCACATCGCCCTGATCCACGTCGCGGATGAAGCTATTGGCAAGCGACGACGACGTTTCCGTTTCACGCGCATCGACAGATTTGCGCAAGCCTTCCTCGATGATCGCGATCTGCTGGTCGATCTCGGCTTGCGAAGGCGGCGTATCGCGGAGCCGATTGAGCACGCCGAACGTCTCGTTGAGCGCGGCGCGCCATGCGCCGGGCTTGGGCACGATCGATATGGTCAGTTGATCCGCGACATGGCGCGCGGTGGGGTAGCTTGCCGCCGCGTTGACGATCGCCTGGCCTTTTTGCGCCTCGGTGGAGAGGCGCTGCGCGATGATTTGAGTCGCGACGAAATCGGCGAATTGCGCCTGCTGGCGCGCGATGGTGAACGGCGATTCGTCATGCGGATGGAGCCAGCCGAGCTCGATCGCATTGGGCGATTGCGGATCGACGACCACCGCGGCAGGCGATGGCGGTGTCGCGATCTTGCCATCGTCCGGCTCGGCCGGATCGGGGCCCTTGCCTTGCCACCCCTCGAAGGCGGCCTTCAGGCCCGCCACCAGCATCGATGGATCGGCATCGCCCACCACGACCACCGAGGCGCGATCCGGCCGGTACCACCGATCGTAATACGCCTTCAGCTTCGTCGCGCTCGCCGCGGCAAGCGTGGCATCCGTCCCGCCGAGATCGCGCTTGGCAGCGGTCAACCCGGCCAGAAAGGTCGCCTTGCCGGCATCCTGGACCTTGCGGGCGAGCGGGCTGATGCGCTGTTGCCGTTCAGCGATCACAACTTTGCGCTCGGTTTCCAGCAGGGTCGGATCGAACGTCGCCTCGCGCATCATATCGGCCAGCACGTCGATCGCCTGCTTGTACGAGGCCGGATCCGATTTGGGCACATCCAGCATGAACGTCGTTGCGGTCAGCGTGGTCGATGCATTGGTGTCGCTGCCGAAATTGGCGCCGAGCCGCTGCCAGATCTTCACCGCGTCGCCGTCCGGATAGTTTCGGGTGCCGCGGAAAACCATATGCTCGATCAGGTGCGACCAGCCTTGCTGATCGGGCTGTTCCATCAGCGCACCCACCGCGATCCGCACCCGGATCGCGATCGTGCCTGCCGGCACGGCGTTCTTGCGGACGGCATAGTTGAGGCCGTTGGCAAGCGTTCCCGTCACCCATGCCGGATCGGCCGGAATATCGCTGCCCTTGTGCTCCCAGGATGTGACAGGCGTCGTCGCTGCGGCGGTGGTGACGGGTGTGGTGGCGGCGCCTTGGGTCTGCGCCGGCGCACTGGCGCTAAGCCCGATCGCGGCGGCCGCTATCGCGCCGCCCTTCAACCATGTCGCCTTCATCGATTGCGTCCCGCCAGTTTCGATCCTTGCCTCGCGGTTAGAAGAACGCCGCGACAATGCCAAGGAGCGCGCTGACCTATCGGCTCATTCCGGATGGAGTCCGCAACGCACGGGACCACCGGCGATCGCATGGACGGTGCAAGACGGGCTGCCCGCTACGGTCACCGGCCCGAGCCCGCTGGTGGTGATATCGGCGGTATAACGCGCGGCGAGATCAAGTTCGCCCGGACCATCCGATCGCGCGACCAGATCACTGGCGATCAGGTTGGTCGCATCGACGCTGCCGGGGCCAGAGACGCTGAAGCGAGCGCGCGCCGCCTTGCCAGCGAGCGTCATTCGGCCGGTGCCGACGATCGTCGCCTCCAGTTGGTCGGCCGTGATCGCGCCGACCGTGAGCGTGCCCGATCCGTTGAGCGCCAAGGTCAGCTTCTGGCCTTTCATGGCATCCACCGACAGCGTCGCGCCGCTATTGATCATCGCCGCTTGCAGCGACGGCGTGGCGAGGGTGACAGCCGGCGGCGTGATCATCTTGCCCGAATCGCTCGACCAGTTGCCGGCGCCCATGCTGACCACCAGCGTATCGCCGTCCACTCGGATGGTGAGCGCATCGAGCGCATCCAGGCTGCCGCTCGCACGAGCGCCCGGGCTCTTTCCGGTGTTCAACGTCACCGCGAAGGGCCCATCGACTCGCACCCGGCTAAAACTGCCGACCAGGAAGGTGCGATCAGCGGCATGCGCCAGCGATGGCGACAGGAAGAGCGCGAGTGCGATCAGGGTGCGGATCATCGGACCGGCATCGCACCGAAGCGCGCGGCGATCAATGCCCGCAGGTCACCTCGCCCGATCCCATCTTGGAAACGTCGCAGGTCGCGCCGCCGCCGAGATCGACGTCGCCCGATCCCATCATCGAAACCTTGGCGTGGCCGTTGACCGTCGCCTTGATGTCGCCCGAGCCTGCCGTCGATACATCAGCTGCGCCAGCGGTGAGCCCAGCGGCATCGATCGTGCCCGATCCCTGCACCGAAAGAGTGACTTGCTTGGCGGCACCGGCAGCCGTGACGTCGCCGCTACCGGCGATGGACAGATCGGCCGAATCGACCGCCAACTGTGTGATGGAAAGGTCGCCCGACCCCGACGTCGAACCGCTGAAGCTGCCGCCCGCAGCCTTGTCGATCGACATATCGCCGGATCCAGCGATGCTGGCCCCGGTGATGCTCGGCATCGTCACGAAAATCTTGGCGTCATGGCCGCCGCCCCAGCTGAAATGGCTGCCGGGTTTGCGACCGACGCGCAGCGTATCGCCATTCTTGACTATTTCGAGCTGGTCGAGCACGTCCGCCGGGCCTTGCGCCCGCACCGAAAAGGCCCCCCCGACGCGAACATCGACGTCGTCCGATCCGCGCAGATCGACCGCGGTAAAATCGGCAACGGCATAGCTCCGCGCGGTTCCGGCGCCGGATGCCTGCGCCCCGGCCGCGTTTTCATCGACCTGGCCATGCCCGGTACAGGCGGCAAGCGGCAAAACGGCGAGCAACATTAATTTGCGCATGAGCAGCTCCTTTGTGTATTGCTCGTATAATACGCCAGCGGCTCCAACACAAACAAAAAGGGCGGCCCCAAGGGACCGCCCTCTTCCCCCGGGAAGCGCCCGGCTGTCAGGCCTCTACCTTGTCCTTGACGTGAAGCGGCGCGGCCTTGCGCAGAATCTCGAGGATTTTTTCCTGAGCGGCCGGCTCGTCGATTTCTTCCATCGCGGCGAGTTCACGCGCCAGGCGACTGGTCGCGCCTTCGAAGATCTGGCGCTCCGAATAGCTCTGCTCGGGCTGATCGTCGGCGCGAAACAGATCGCGGACCACCTCGGCGATCGACACGAGATCGCCCGAATTGATCTTCGCTTCATATTCCTGGGCGCGGCGCGACCACATGGTGCGTTTCACCTTGGGCTTGCCCTTCAGCGTATCGAGCGCTTCTTTCAATGTCTTGTCGCTCGAAAGCTTGCGCATGCCGATGCTTTCGACCTTGTTGGTCGGCACACGGAGCGTCATCCGCTCCTTTTCGAACCGCAGCACGTAGAGCTCCAGCTGCATGCCGGCGATTTCCTGCTTCTGCTGTTCGATCACCCGGCCCACGCCGTGCTTGGGATAAACGACATAATCTCCGACATCGAAGGACAGCGCCTTGGCGACCATTCTTGAAAGCCTTTCCTTGGATCATCTCCGCGCGAGCGGCGATGTCGGCTAAGAGGCCGGCAAGGCGCAACGGGGAGGAATTCGAGCGACTCCATGCGGAAAACGAATGACATCGCTTCCGTCAAACGCCCAATAGCACACTAGTAATAATATTACTAGCGCGACATCTTTTA
>JBQCEK010000027.1:0-4889 GCA_051960335.1 Sphingomonas sp. | reverse complement strand
CCGCATCGCCAACCCGGCGGTCGTCCAGGCCGAAGTCTCGGTGCCGGTCCGCGATGGCGGCCGCATCAAGCCCGGCGCAGCGGCGGTGATCGAGGCCGACGGCAACCAGGTGAGCGCGCGCGTGCGCTCGATCACGCCGAGCGCCGATCCCGAAAACCGCACGATGACAGTGGTGCTGACCCCGACCAGCGGCGGCAGCACGCTGACGCCCGGCGAATATGTCCGCGCGCGGATCACCGCGAGCGGCGGCGGCGCTGGCGTCGCGGTGCCGAGTGAGGCGGTGCAGTCGGTCGGCGGGCGTGACGTGGTGTTCGTGCGGACGGCCAAAGGATTCGCCATCCGCCCGGTCGAGGTCGGCGAGCGCACCAGCGAGACCGCGCAGATCCTGAACGGCGTGAAGCCCGGCGAGACGGTCGCCGGGAAGCAGGCCTTCGTCCTCAAGGCCGAGCTCGAAAAGGGCTCGGGCGAAGAAGACTGACCGACCGCATCAGGAGAACAGCATCATGCTCGCACGCCTCATCGATGTGTCGGTCCGCAACCGATACATCATCCTTTTCATTACCGCCGCGCTGGCGGCGTTCGGGCTCTATCAGCTCCAGCGCCTGCCGATCGATGCGGTGCCCGACATCACCAACAAGCAGATTCAGATCAATTCGGTCGCGCCCGCGCTGTCGCCGACCAATATGGAAAAGCTCGTCACCTTCCCCGTCGAAACCGCGCTTGCCGGGATTCCGGGGCTGGAGACGACGCGCGCGCTCGCGCGCAACGGCTTCAGTCAGGTGACGGCGATCTTCGACGATTCGACCGACATCTACTTCGATCGCCAGCAGGTCGCCGAGCGGCTCAACCAGATCGGAAGTGACCTGCCGGACGGCGTGCAGCCAAGCATGGGGCCGGTCTCGACCGGGCTCGGCGAGGTGCTGATGTGGTCGATCCGCTACGCCGACGACGCGAAGCCGGTCGCCGGCAAGCCGGGTCCGCAGCCCGACGGCTCTTACCTCACGCCCGAAGGCACGCGGCTGACCACCGAAATTGCCAAGGCCGCTTATCTGCGCACGGTGCAGGACTGGATCGTGGCGCTGCAGATGCGCACCGTGCCGGGCGTCGCGGGAATCGACTCGATCGGCGGCTATGAGAAGCAATATCTCGTCCAGCCCGATCCGGCGCGGCTGTCGTCCTTCGGCCTGTCGTTCAACGATCTCGCCGAGGCCCTGGAGCGCAACAACCTGTCGGTCGGCGCCAATTACGTCAATCGCGGCGGCGAGGCGTTCCTGGCGCGCGTCGATGCCCGCATCACCAGGATCGAGCAGATCGAGAATGCCGTCGTCGCCAGCAAGGGCGGCGTGCCGGTACGCGTGCGCGACGTCGCCGACGTATCGGTCGGCGGCGACCTGCGCACCGGTGCCGCGTCGGAGAACGGGAAGCAGGCGGTCATCGGCACAGCGCTGATGCTGCTCGGCGAGAACAGCCGCACCGTCGCCCGTGATGCCGGTGCGCGCATTCAGGAAATCAAGAAATCGCTGCCGCCGGGCATCAGCCTCGACGTCACGCTCGATCGTTCGGAGCTGGTCAACGCGACGGTCGAGACGGTGCAGAAGAACCTGATCGAGGGGGCACTGCTGGTCATCGTCGCGCTGTTCCTGCTGCTCGGCAACATCCGTGCGGCGATCATCACCGCGCTCGTCATCCCGTTGTCGTTCCTCTTGATGGCGATCGGGATGAACGCGCTGACGGTGCCGGGCAATCTGATGAGCCTCGGCGCGCTCGACTTCGGACTGATCGTCGACGGCACCGTCATCATCGTCGAGAATTTCCTGCGCCGCATGGCCGAGCGACAGGAGCATGAAGGCCGAGTGCTCGGCGTCGGCGAGCGGCTTGAGGAGGTGTCGGCTTCCGTCAAGGAGATGATCCGGCCGTCGCTGTTCGGCCAGGCGATCATCTTCATGGTGTTCGCCCCGCTGCTCACCTTTCAGGGCGTGGAGGGCAAGACCTTCTCGCCGATGGCGGTGACTGTGATGCTGGCGCTGGCGGCGGCGTTCGTGCTGTCGCTGACCTTCGTGCCGGCCATGCTCGCGGTGGTGATCCGCGGCAGGGTGGCCGAGAAGGAAGTGCGGATCATCGCTTGGGCAAAGGAGCGCTACGCGCGCGGCCTGCCGATGGCGATGGCGCGGCCGTGGGCAACGATCGGCACCGGCGTTGCCGTGTTCCTCGTCGCGGCGGTTACGTTCCAGTTCGTCGGCCGCGAGTTCATCCCTCAACTTGACGAGAAGAACCTCGCCATTTCAGCTTTACGCATCCCATCAACCGGGATCGAGCAATCGGCAGCTATGCAGCGCAAGGTCGAGAAGGTCGTCGCCAGCTTTCCCGAGGTCCGTTACGTCTTTTCCAAGACGGGCACGGCCGAGGTAGGCTCCGACCCGATGCCGCCCAACCAGTCGGACAGCTTCGTTATCCTCAAGCCACAGGACGAGTGGCCCAATCCCAGCGAGACCAAGGACGATCTGGTGGAGCGGATGAACAAGAGGCTCGAGACGCTGGTCGGGAACAGCTACGAGTTCACCCAGCCGATCGAGATGCGCTTCAACGAGCTCATCTCGGGTGTGCGCGGCGATGTCGCGATCAAGCTCTATGGCGACGATCTCGACCAGATGATGACGACCGCGTCGTCGATTGGCCGCGTGCTGCAATCGATCCCCGGCGCGGCCGATGTCCGCGTCGAGCAGACTGGTGGCTTCCCGACGCTCGATTTCCGCTTCAACCGGTCGGCGATCGCCGGGCTTGGCCTGTCGGTCGAGGAGGTCGCCAACACCGTGGCGACCGCGCTCGGCGGTCGCGAGGCGGGCGTAGTGTTCGAAGGCGACCGGCGCTTCAACATCGTCGTGCGTATGCCCGATGCGGCCCGCAACGATATCGAGGCGATCGGCGCAATTCCGGTCGCGTTGCCGCCCAATGCGGCGGGTGCGCGTCAGACGGTGCCGCTGCGCCAGCTCGTCGATTTCCGAGAGACCGACGGCCTCAACCAGATCAGCCGCGAAAACGGCAAGCGCCGCGTGGTGATCCAGTCGAACGTCCGCGGCGTCGATGTCGGCACCTTCGTCGACCAGGCGCGCGCGAAGGTCGACGCTCAGGTGAAGCTGCCGACCGGCACCTATCTGGAATGGGGCGGCCAGTTCCAGAGCCTGCAGGCGGCATCGGCCCGACTGATGGTGGTGATCCCGATCGCGGCGCTGGTGATCTTCGTCCTGCTGTTCATGGCGCTGGAAAGTGCTGCGATGGCGGCCGCGATCTTCGCCGCGGTGCCGCTCGCAATTTCGGGTGGGGTGTTCGCGCTGGCGCTGACCGGGCAGCTGTTCTCGATCTCGGCCGCGGTCGGGTTCATCGTGTTGTTCGGCGTCTCGGTGCTCAACGGTCTCGTCATGATGACCAGCATCCAGGCCCGACTGCGCTCGGGCATGGCGGTCGACGAAGCGATCAGCGGCGGCGCGATGGAGCGCTTCCGCTCGGTGCTGATGACCGCCGTGGTGCCATCGCTGGGATTCGTGCCGATGGCGCTCGCCCACGGCACCGGTGCCGAGGTGCAGAAGCCGCTCGCCATCACCGTGATTGGCGGACTGATCACCGCGACCATCCTGACGCTGTTCGTCCTGCCCGCCGTGTCGCGCCTCGTCCTGGGGCGCACACGGCGGCGCGAGACGCCGTCGACTGACCTGGCAACAGCGTGACCAACGAAGGAGTGAGATGATGACGATGCTGCTTCGCCTCTATACCGACGAGAACGCGCATGTCTGCGATCGGCGCCTGATGGACGAGCTCGTCCGCCGGGCGCGCGACGCCGGGTTGGCCGGCGCCACCGTGCTGCGGGGGCGGATCGGGTTCGGCACCCGCGCCGGTCCGATCCACCAGCATCACAGCCTTGGCGTCGGCGACAACATGCCGATGGTGGTTGAGATCGTCGACGAAGAAGCGCCGCTGCGCGCCTTCGTGGCCAGGCTCGGCGGTTTGCGCCACATCGGCCTTGCGACGCTCGAGCGCGTCGAGGTGCTGGCGATCCCCGCCGCCGAGACAGGAGAATGACGATGGCAGGCGCCTTCGAAGGGAGCGTATCGGAATGAGTATGCCCGCGATTGCCTACACCCTGATCCCGCTTGCCGCCCTGGCCCTGGGCGCGATCGCGACGACGATCGGCAAGCCGGGTCCACGGTTGCGCAGCGGAATCCAGCACATTGCCGCCGGCGTCGTGTTCGCTGCCGCAGCGAGCGAGATCCTGCCCGATGTCAAGCATGGCGGGCCGCTCATCGCTGTCATCATCGGGGCGCTTGCCGGCATCGCGGCGATGCTGGCTATCAAGGCGGTTGGCGCGCGAATGGCGGGGCCGATCGGGCTCGCCACGGCCACCGGCATCGACCTGCTGGTCGACGGCTTGGTTCTCGGTATCAGCTTCACGGCCGGGGCGCGGCAGGGCGTGCTGCTGACGATCGCGCTGACGCTCGAGGTGCTGTTCCTTGGGCTGACCCTGGTCGGCGCATTCGGCCAGTCAATGAAGCGCGCCAAGGCGATCGGCGCGACGATCGCGGTCGGGCTGGCGTTGCCGCTTGGCGCGCTCCTCGGTGGTCCCGTCGGCACGCTGTCGCAGCCGCTGCGCACCGGCTTCTATGCGTTCGGACTCATTGCGCTGTTGTATCTGGTCACCGAGGAACTGCTGGTCGAGGCGCACGAGGAAGATGGCGAGACGCCGCTGATTACGTCGATGTTCTTCTTCGGCTTCCTTGCCATTCTGATTATCGAACAGCTGATGCCCTGATCGGGGGAAGCGATACCGAGCCCTTTCGCCTCACTCCGCTCGCCGAGATTCAGCGAGTCGCAGCGAGCCTGATTAGCAGGACCAAAGC
>JBQCEK010000026.1:0-11857 GCA_051960335.1 Sphingomonas sp. | reverse complement strand
TGCTGCGTCTTGAAATCGACGTAATGGATGCCAAACCGCTTGGTATAGCCATCGGCCCATTCGAAATTGTCCATCAGGCTCCACAGGAAATAGCCCTTCAGCGGATAGCCCTCGGCGGCCGCGCGGCGGAACTGAGTGAGATAATTGCGCAGATACATCACGCGATCGGCATCATCCACGCGGCCGGCGACCAACGGATCGTCCGCCGAGGCGCCGTTTTCGGAGATGAATAGCGCCTTGGGCTTCCACAATTCGCTGACCTGGCGGACGCCCCAATAGGCCACTTCTGGGCCCACGATCAGCCACGGCGAGGCCATGTGCGGTGACGAGGGCAGGTGCGGGATGGTGGCATAACCCTGCGGCGAATCGTCGGCGCGCGCCCATTCCGGGGCGTAGATGTTGAGTGCGACGAAATCGAGCGGGCTGCCGATCGCCTTCATGTCGCCATCTTGCACCTTGGGCGCGTTGGCGCCTTCCTGCGCCATATAGCTGTCGAGATAGGCGCCTTCCATGATCGCGGTCAGGAACATCGCGTTCTTGTCACGCGTCGCCTTCTTCGCCGCGGCGATATGCTCGTCGGTGTCGATCACCGGCACGTAGAAAGTGGTATTGTCCGCGATGCCCACTTGCGTGTCCGCCGGCACATGCGCGCGGATCGCCTGCACGCCCAGCCCGTGGGCCAGAACACCGTGGTGGCGAACCTGGTTGACCTGCGCCGGGGGCAGCTTGAGGCCCGGCGCGTGCTGCCCGGTCAGATGCCCCAGATCGGTGAAGCAGCGCAGTTCGTTGACCGTCATGAAATGCTTGACCCGGTCGCCCAGCTTGCCCGCCATGAAGCCGGCGTAATCGGCAAAGGCCAGCGCGGTATCGCGGTTTTGCCACTCGCCGGGCAGCGCCTGTGGCAAATCCCAGTGGAACATGGTGACATAGGGCTGGATGCCGGCGGCAAGCAGCGTATCGATTACGCGATTGTAATGATCGACGCCCTTCTGGTTGGGCTGGCCGCGGCCATTAGGGAAGATGCGCGACCAGGCGATCGACATCCGATAGGCGCCGACGCCGAGGTTTTTGAGCAGCTGCGTATCTTCGGCATAGCGATGGTAACTATCGCACGCGACGTCGCCGGTATCGCCGTTCGCCACCTTGCCGGGCGTGCGGCAGAAGACATCCCAATTGGTGTCGCCGCGTCCATCTTCCTTGACGGCACCCTCGATCTGATAGGCGGCGGTTGCGCAGCCCCACAGGAACTGATCGGGAAAGGCCAGCGATTCGGGGGTTATGCCTGCCAGCGCGCGCGTGCTGGCGGTGGCGGCGAGCCCGGCACCGACGCCAAGCCCAGTCTTCACGAAATTACGCCGATCCATCGATCCTCTCCTGTTTGTCGTCGTTTCCAGCCTCCGTAATTGATTTAGCGTTAAATCACAAATGGTTCGGGGTCGATTGTCGCTCGACTAATTCGAAGGGGAGAACGACGTCTTGGGGCGCCTCTTTTGCGTTGTCGGCAGCCGCGTCGCGCATCTCGGCGATCAACAGGCGCGTGGCGTGCGCCGCCATTGCCGAAACCGGCTGGCGCACGGCCGACAAGGCGGGAAACACCCGAGATGCGATCGGCGCATCGTCGAAACCGGCGATGGCGAGATCGGCAGGGAGCGTCAGTCCGCGGCTGTGCGCGATCCATGCCACGGCCGCTGCCATTTCGTCATTGCTGGCGAAGATCGCGGTCGGGCGATCGGGCACATCGATCAGCGTTCGCGCCGCGCCCAGCCCGGAATTGAAATTGTAATCGCCCGATGCCTGCAATTCGGGGTGGATCGGGATGGCGCGATCGCGAAGCGCCTGTTCGTGCCCCTCTCGCCGCGCGAGCGCGCCCGAATGGCTGGGCGGCCCCGCAATGAAACCGATCCGCCGATGGCCACGATCGATCAGCAGCGTCGTCATCGCCGCCGCTGCGGCACGCTCGTCGATCCTGACGGTGATCATTCCCGGCAGGGCGCGGCCGGTGCCGACGGCGGCGACGGGGACGTTCAGCGCGCCAAAGATCGCCCGTTCTGCAACGATTTCGGCGAAGGGCGGCAGCAACAGCAGCGATTGAGCGCCACGTTCGACCAGCGCGCGGATCCCGCTTTCGATCGCGGCGGCATTGTCCTCGCGGCAATCGTGCAGCAGCAATTGCACGCCGTGCGCCGAGGCGATCTCGAGCGCGCTGACCAGCGTTTCGCCGACGAACTCGCTATGCGATCGCTTGAAGACCACACCGAGCCGAGTCGCGCTGCCGCCCGCCAATCGCCGCGCCGCCGCATCGGGGGTGTAGCCAAGCTCGTCGATCGCCGCGCGGATTCGTCGCCTGGTCGCGTCGCTCATTCGCCCGGAATCGTTGATGACGTTCGATACCGACATCGCCGATACGCCGGCGCGGGCGGCGACATCCGCCATGGTTACGGCCCGGCCGCGCCGCCGTGTCGGTCGAGCCATCGATGTTCCTCCTTCGCTATCTGTTCAAAGCGATGCGCGCACTGCGGCGATGGGAGCAAGCCCATCCAGTGTTGGAGTGGGTTGTCGCTTGGATCGCTTGCCCGCTTCGCGCATTATGGCGGGATGATCCGTATGTCATTGCTCGCCCTGCCATTGTTGCTCGCCGGATGTGGTTCGCCCGCGCCGAAGGCCGATCAGCAATCCTCCGCTGCGTCTGCATCCGCCGTCACGCCAGCGCCCGCTCCGTTGGCGAGCCCGATATCCGTTTCCTTGCCGCAGGCAGGGCCGGTCGCCCTGGCGGAAAAGACCGAATTGCTCGATTTCAAATACAGCTGGCCCGCCGCTGCAGCGAAGATTCCTGCGCTCGACGCCCGGCTGCGCGCCGATGCCCGCACGACGCAGCAGCACATGAAGAATCAGGCCGCAAAGGCGAAATCGGAAAGCGAAACGGGATCATTCCCGTTTCATTCGTACGAAACATCGAACGAATGGAATGTTGAAGGCGACACCCCGAAATTGCTCGCGCTGCGCGACAGCTTTTATGAATATACAGGTGGCGCGCACGGCATGTCGGGGTTCCAGTTCATCCTGTGGGACCGAGCGATCGGCCATGACATCACGACGCTCGATCTGTTCGCCGACAAGACGGCGGCGATGGCTTCGCTGAAGCAAGCCTTCTGTCCCGCGCTCAATCGCGAACGCGCGAAGCGACGCGGCGCACCGGTACCGCCGAGCGATGGTGCGACGGACGACTGGATGAACGGCTGCCCCGATCTTGCCAAGCAGGTACTGATCCCCGGTGATGTAAAACGAGGCCGCTTCACGACGATCCATGTGCTGATCGGCCCGTATGAAGCCGGCCCCTATGCCGAGGGCACCTACGACATCGTGCTGCCGATCACCCGCTCGCTGCTCGCGCTGGCCAAACCGAGCTATGCCGAGGCGCTGGCGACAGGTTCGTGACAGCCAGAGCGACTGCCGCTCGTCACCTGCGTCACACGATACGGAAATCGCCTCCTGGCTTGCGCGCCTGAGCCGAGTTGCGACAGGCGCTGCTGACGCCCGAATCGGCTGTTCAGCCCTCCCGATTTCATCAAGGCCGCGGCCGCTTGAAAAAAGCGTTTGACCACGGCCTGTGGCTGAATATAGAAAAACAACATACTAAACCAGAAGGTGAGCGGTGATCTTCTACGCGGTCAGATAAAGACAGGGCGCCAGCGCCGCGTTCAATGGCGCGGCCTTTGGCGAGCGTCGGGCGCCATGGGCGTCGATCCGATTTTGCGAGATTGAAATCGTCGGCTTGGTCGCGGCGCCTGGGGCGAACCGCTGGTGGCAATGCAGAATTCCGGGGACGCCACGCGGCAACAGTGTGGCGCAGGCCGGATCGAAGAGGGAGAGGATTGATATGAAACATTCAAGGGGAACGTCCTTCGTCGGCTTGTTGATGGCGACGACGTGCTTTGTCGGCTCAGCTGGTGCGGCACATGCGCAGACAAGCGCGGACGGCCAGGCGACAGCGGCAGCCCCGGCGACGAGCGCGAGCGCCGGCGGTGGCCAGAGCGATGCCGCCGCACCGTCCCAATCGCAGGACATCGTCGTGACGGGTTTTCGCGCGAGCCTTGCCAAGGCGCTGAACGTCAAGCTGAATGCCGATCACATCGTCGATTCGATCGTCGCGGAGGATATCGGCAAGCTTCCCGACCAGAATATCGCAGAGGCGATGGAGCGCATCCCCGGCATTTCGGTCTCGACGCTCACGGTCAACGGCAACAACGCGACGGCAGGCGAACCGACCGAAATCACGGTGCGCGGCCTGAATCCGGAATTCACCACCGCGCTTTATAACGGCCGCGTGCTCGCCACCGATTCCAACGGCCGCGAATTCAACTTCGATATCCTGCCGGCCGAGCTGATCAGTCGCGTGGATGTGTCGAAGTCGGCGACGGCGGACCAGCCCGAGGGCGGAATCGCGGCGACGGTGAACATGATCACCGCGCGCCCGCTGGACCTCAAGAAGAATACCGTCGTCGTCTCCGCGCAGGGCAATTGCGATCAGCAGCGCGGCGAGGTTTCGCCGCAAGCCTCGGCCCTGATCAGCACGAAATCCGACGATGGCCGCTTCGGGGCCTTGCTGTCCGTTTCGTACATCAATCGCCAGGTCGAGAACCAGCGCATATATTCCGACGGCTGGCAGAATCCGCAGACCGTGAACACCGCGACGACGCCCGGCGGCGTCCAAGGGTTCGGGCCGAGCTACACCGAGTTCGAGGTCAATCCGACCAATCGCGTGCGCAAATCGGGCATGTTGACCCTGCAATTCAAGCCATCGGACACGCTGCTTTTCACGCTCGACGGGCTCTATTCCAAGCTCGACGTCAACGACAACACGCACGCCTTCTTCACCGGAAACAGCGGCCAATCCAGTGGCGTGACGGTGGGCGACAACGGGACGATCACGGGATACACCGGCGGCACATCCTATTCGGCGATCGTCAACTACATTCGCCCCGAACTGGCGACGACGAAGGAACTGGGCCTCAACATCGAAATGAACCCGACCTCGCGCCTGTCGATGACGTTCGACGGCTCCTGGTCGCGGGCAACCAATGACAACGGCGGCAATCAGGCCTGGTTCGAATCCGATTACGGCGCGTTGCCCAACGCGGTCTATGCGCTCGGCCCGAATAACCTGCCGACCTTCACCGGTCTCGGCGACCTTTCCCCTTCGCCGAGCCTGCTGACGGGCTATCACGACCTTGAGGGCCAGGATTTCACCGACGAGATCTACCAGGGCGACTTCAGGCTGAAATACGACGTGGATTCCGGCATTTTCCGGAACGTGAAAGCGGGGATCAATTTCTCCGAACGCACCAAGGGGCTGCTCACCGTCAAAACCCCCGACAATGTCATCGCCCTGCTGCAAGGCCTACCGCTGCCGTCTAACCTGTACTTCCCAGTGACAGGCGCCAGCAATCTGTTCGGCACGGGCATGTTCACGACGCCGTTCCCCGGCTTCAACGTCGCCGACGTCGAGGCCTATCTGCTGTCGCCCGCCGTGGTATCGACCCTCACGCCCGACCAGCAGGCGTTGCTGGCGGCCAATGGCGGCGGCTTCGGCGTGGTGGTGAACCAGGGCGCGAGCGGATCGGTGAAGGAGCACACCGCCGGCGGCTTCGTCGAGGCCGCTTTCGGCCAGAACAGCTGGTCGGGCAATATCGGCTTGCGGCTGACCGACACCAGCACTGACGCGAAGGGCGTCTATCAGGAGATTACCGGCGTCACCTACACCGCCGCCGGCTATCCGCAGGTCACCTATGCGCCGGCGGTTTCGCATACGCAGAGCGGATCCTATCTCTCGCTTCTGCCCAATGCGAATTTCAAGGACAACATCACTAATCATGTGATGCTGCAGTTCGCGGTGGCCAAAACCATCACTCGGCCGACGCTTTACGACCTGCTGATCATGCAGAGCGTCAATGCCCGCCAGGGCCCCGGTGGCTTGAGCATTTCCCAAGGCAATCCGGATCTGAAGCCGATGAAGGCCTGGAACTACGACGCCGCGATCACCTGGCACGAGAAGTCGAACTTCCTGAGCGTCGCCTTATTCCAGAAGACGATCTCCAACCTCGAATATCAGGGCACGACGACCCGGCAGATCGTCGGCGAAACCTGGACGATCAACCAGCCCCTCAATCTGGGCTCGGAAGACATCACTGGAATCGAGGTTTCGGGCCAATACACGTTCAGCGGGCTACCAGCGCCGCTCGACGGACTCGGCGTGCAGGCGAACTATTCCTACGCCCATCCGTCGGGCGGGAATAATGGTGAGGCCGGTTACACCGATCAGAACTCGATCACCTACAATCTGGTCGGCTATTACGAGAAAGGCCCGATCCAGGCGCGTCTCGCCTACAATTGGCGCAATGCCTTTGTCGAAACGCATAATGAGACGACCTTCAACGGGGCGCCTTATTCCAACAATCTTATCGTGGCGCCCTTCGGGGAACTGGATGCCAGCATCAGTTACGATATCGGCAAACACTTCACCGTCTTCGCCCAGGCGCTGAACCTGAACAACGAAAAGGCGCTGCGTTACTGGGGCTCCCGCGACCGTGTCAGCGACTATGAAGGCTATGGTCGCCGTTATGGCTTTGGCATTCGCGCCAAGCTTTGATTTCGCGAGGAACGCCATCTGCATTGGTGTGGGCCGATGCAGATGGCGTCGCGGCCGGTGCGTTTGCGCGGAAAGGAATTAGCCGCGCCCGGTCGGAACGCTGTCCCGTCAATTGCGGGGCGATCTGATCGCTTCGATCCAAATTTGATATAGGTATGAGGCCGTCATTGCACCGTAACCCATCCGATGCGGCGAATACGCCACGCCTTGTCTCGATCGAGGCCGGCGGCACGAAATTCAACATCGGGATCGGCGGCCCGGACGGCCAGTTTCAGAGCAGCGCCCGGTTCGCCACGCGCTCGCCGAGCGAGACGCTGGGCCAGGTTTCGTCCTGGCTCGATGCCGAAATCGACAAGGGCGGCCCGATCGCCGCGATCGGCCTGGCGACCTTCGGCCCGATCCACACCGATCCTTCCTCGAGCGACTGGGGTCTGCTCGGCCTGACGCCGAAGCTGTCATGGCGCGGCGTCGACATGCTTGCGCCGTTTCGCCGCTACGGCGTTCCGCTCGGGCTGGATACCGACGTCAACGGCGCGGCGCTCGCCGAATGGCGCTGGGGCGCGGGGCGCGGACGTTCGCGGATTTGCTACTTGACGGTGGGGACCGGGATCGGTGGCGGCGCCGTGCTCGACGGCAAGATGCTGTCGGGCGTTCATCATCCGGAGATGGGGCACATGTTCGTGCGCCGCCACAGGGATGACGATTTCGCGGGAGCCTGCCCGGTTCACGGCGACTGCCTGGAAGGACTGGCCAGCGGAAACGCGATCGCGGCCCGCTGGGGTGGGTCGCTTTCCGGGCTGGAGGCCACCCATCCCGGGCACGCCTTGATCGCCAATTATCTGGCCCAGGCCTGCGTGAACATCGTCGCGACGCTGGCGCCGGAGAAGATCATTCTGGGCGGCGGCGTGATGACCACCGCCGGCCTGCTGGGTGCCGTGCATGAAGAGTTCCAGCGGCTGGCCAACGGCTATTTCTCAGGCTTTGGCGCAGAGCATATCGCGCTGGCCGAGCTGTTTCCGCTTTCCGGATTGGCCGGCGGCCTGGCCATCGCCGACATGGCGATGACCCAGCACGCGTCAGCGCGCTAGAACCGCCCCAGCATCTGCAACGACGGAAACAGCAACGTCTGGAACGGCAGGATGGCGGCGCCGATCGCCGGCGCGTCCGATGATAGTTTGGCGCGCCGGATGTCGATCGATTGGAGCGGCGGGGCGTCCTGCTGTCGCTGCCGGCACAAGGTGACCAGACGATCGAGCAAGGGATTGGGCAATCGCCCGCCCAGCATGACGGAGTCGGGATCGATGACTTGCCCGATCTGGGCGAAGATGCTCGTCAGATAGCCGCTTGCCTCGTCAAGCCAGCGCTCCACCAAATCATTGCCGGCAGCATCCAGATGCTTCAGGTCCGCCGGGCCGGCGATCACCACACCGTGTTGCTTCAATCGCTCCGACAACGCGCCGAGCGACACCACGTCCTGCAATGCGCAGGTGACCCCGGGCGCGACCTCGACCTGCATGAAGCCGATCTCGCCGCTGCGCCCGTTCTCGCCGCGAAAATAACTGCGGTTGATGACGATACCGCCGCCCAGCAGCACGCTGATCAGGATATAGACGAAGCTCGGCGCTTCGAGCCCGTGGCCGAACTGGGCTTCGCCGATGGCGGCGGCGACCGCGTCGTTTTCCACGAAGACGGGGCCTGGATAGGTTGCCTGGAAAAGACCGGCGATATCTACATTCGCCCATTCGGCATAGCTCGGCGGCTTGCCGGGAAAGGCCAGCGTGCCCAGTTCGTCGGGCAGGGCGACCCCCAGGCCGATCACGCGATCCAGCGGGATGTTCGATTTGGTCGCGAGCTTGCGCCATGCGCTGGCGAGAAAGCGTTGCGCCTCCTTGGGAGATGCAAAGCTGGTTTCGGTCGATACCCGTCCCCGGATCTGCCCGCTCAGATCCAGCGCGACGAGCGTGAGATGGTCGCGATCGACGTTCAGGCCGGCCGAATAGGCGCCATCGGGATTGAGTTCCAGCACCCAGGCGGGTTGTCCGCGACCGCGCGTCGCACGCTCCGCCTCGACGATCAGCCCCGCCTGCAGAAGTTGGCGCGACACATTGACGATCGTCGGCTTGGTCAGCCCGGTCATGTTCGCCAGTTCGGTGCGGGTCACGCGCTTGTGGGTGCGGATTTCCTGAAAGACGACGCGCTGGTTGTGGTTGGCGTCGATATCCAGCTTCAAATAGGCGGGGGGCGCTGCCGCGTCGTCGGCTTCGTCCGGCGCGGGGCCGCGCTCCGTCTGAAACGGAAACATGCTGCGCGGGGTCTTCACGGCTTCTGCTTCCGCTGCGTCGTTGATGCGCATCTATGATCAGGCATGATCGCGATCCTTCAGCAACGCTTCCTCGATCGGATACAGGCGCGCGCGCATCGGCAGGCTCGCCGCGCCGATCAGCGTTTCATCGGCGGCCAACTGGGCCGGCTGGATACCGGCGTGACTGGGAATTTGCGGTGCGCGGTCAAACAGCAGATCGTTGCATCGCGCGGCGAGGGTCTTCATCCATTTCTGCGGAAAGCCGCCGCCGAACAACACCCCGCCCGGATTGAGCATGCAGTTGATCGAGATCAGGAGCGGCAGAAGATCGCTACTGGCAGCCGCGAGCCAGCTTTCATCAACCTCTCGCGGAGGCCGGCGGCGGAGGCGCGCATCGCGCTCCTCGTCCATCGCGTCGAGGCACCAGCGCGGCGCGCCATCCGGAAACAGGAATCGCCGCCGACCGGCATGGGCGCCCTTGTAGAGCGTCTGGTTGATGACCAGACCGCCAACCGGCCGGACATCCATCAGAATATAATAATAACTCCGAAGACTTGCCCCCAAACCGAACAGCGATTCGCCCGCCGTGGCCGCGGCCAGATCTGTATCGATGTAGATCGGAATGCCTTGAGCGATTTCCGACAATGCCAGCACGTCGATGCCGACGCCGCCCTTGGCCGATCCGTCGTCGGCATCGTCGGGAAGTGCGACGCTGCCGGACAGCGCGATCCCCAGGCCGATGATACGATCGGGCTGGATATCGCGCGTAAGCTCGGCAAACCCTTTGCGAAAGAACGAGCTTATCCGTGATCGCGACGCGGCCGACAGATCCGTGGCGCTGCGGCTGACCGGCCTTCCGAGCGCATCGACCACGACAAGGGCCAACTGATCGTCATCGACCCGCAAGCCGATCGAATAGCACCCCTTCGAATTGGTCTTCAAATGGGTCGCCGGCTGTCCGCGACCGCCGTAGACTCGGCCCGTTTCCGAAACGAGATCGCTCTTGATCAGCCGCTTGACGATTCCGGCGATCGTCGGCTTGGCAAGGCCGGTGAGTTCGATGAGCGCATTGCGCGTGATCGGGCCCCGCGTGCGCACCGCCTGATAGACCAGCCGCTGGTTAAAGTCCCCGGTCAGTTCGAGATTCGTGCCCGGCAGGCTGGCTTTCAGGCGTCGCATGATCTGAACGTCTCTTGAGCGATTGCACCGTTCCACCCCTTGGACGGACGAACAGCATCAAGGTGATAGCGAACATCAAGCCTATCGCCTTTTTGCGGCGTGGGAAATCCAAAAAAATGACATTGACAAGCGGGGTCGGCTCACCGCATCAAACAAAAAAACAAAATACCATACGAAAGAGGGGATATGGGCCGCCTTAATATCTTCACCGTGTTGGTGGCTTCGCTCGCGGGGCTGCTGTTCGGTTTCGACACGGCAGTCATTTCCGGAGTCACTGCCGCGCTCCGGACGGTCTTTCATTTGAGCGAGGGCGGTCTGGGATTGACCGTTGCCATCGCCCTGATCGGCACATGCATCGGCGCCCTGATCAGCGGTTTCGTCGGCAACAAGCTCGGCGGGCGCGATGCGTTGAAGATTGTCGGGCTGCTGTTCGCGGTAGCCTCTCTCGGCTGCGCCGTTGCGCCCAACGTTTATGTCTTCGGATTTTCCAGGCTGATACTCGGCATCGCCGTTGGCGGCGCGTCGGTTCTGGCGCCGGTCTATATCGCCGAACTCGTCGCGCCGCAGCGACGCGGCTTCATGGTAGGGCTGTTCCAGTTCAACATCGTCTTCGGAATCCTGCTGGCATATCTGAGCAATTTCCTTGTCGCTCACTTCGTCGGCGGCGACGTGGCATGGCGTTGGAAAGTGGGCGTTGCCGCCGTGCCATCGGCCTTTTTCCTCGCGATGCTGTTCTTCATTCCGCAAAGCGCGCGCTGGCTCGCCTCGAAGGGCCGGATGGCGGCAGCGGGGGAAAGTCTGCGGCGCGTCGGCGCCAGCGAGACGCTTGCTGATATCACGGCGCCCGAAGAGGGGCATGGCCATCTCAGCTGGCGGCGGCACAAGCGGCCGATCATCCTCGCCATGCTGCTGGCGTTCTTCAACCAATTCACCGGCATCAACGCCATTCTCTATTACCTGAACGACATTTTCGCCGCAGCCGGGTTCGGCAGCGTGTCCGGCGATTTGCAAGCCGTGGCAGTGGGACTGGCCAATCTGCTCGCGACGTTGGTCGGCATGACCTTCATCGATCGGCTCGGCCGCAAGAAGTTGTTGATCACCGGCGCGCTCACCATGTCCGGCGCGCTGGCTGGGGTCGCGTTCGTGATGGGGAGCGGCCACGGTGCGGCCTATCTGCTGGTACTCCTGATCATCTACATCCTCGCCTTCGCGGCCTCCCAAGGGGCGGTGATTTGGGTCTACATGTCAGAGATTTTTCCGAATTCGGTGCGATCAACCGGCCAGAGCATGGGGAGCGCGACGCACTGGATCATCAATTTCGCGATCACCCTGCTGTTTCCGATCATTGCCGCGCACGCCCACGCCGTTCCCTTCGTGGTGTTCGCGATCGTAACGCTGTCGCAGGTGTTCGTGGTCGGCAAATTCTTCCCCGAAACCAAGGGCGCATCGCTTGAAAGCCTGGCCAACACATTCCGCAGTCACTGAAGGACAAATGATGAGCACAATCACCCTGACTCGCGCCGAATTTCTCACCGGTTTCGCGGCAAGCACCGCTCTGGCGCTGGCCGGCAAGGCCTGGGCCCAGGAGCGGTTGCCGGAAGAATCTGCCGGCACCCTCGAATCCGCCAAATGGCAGCTTGGCCCGTTTTCCCGAGCGATGCCCGGACCGATCATCCGGCCCGATGCCACGGCGGTGTTCAACGACCCGATCCTAGGACGTCCGGTTCACT
>JBQCEK010000025.1:0-5884 GCA_051960335.1 Sphingomonas sp. | reverse complement strand
CGACGCCTTGGTTTACGACCGCAACGATCTGCACAGCAGTCTGGTCCACGGCAGCCTCGCCGAGTACGAGGCCTATAATGCCGGGGCGCCCGATTGGTTCGCGCTGCCGAGCGGCGACCTGACCTGGCGCGGCCGCACCGAGCAGATGCTGCGTCAGGCACAGCGCTGCGGCGACTGGTCGCCGCCGATCGAGGAGGTCGCGCACCGCTTGCGCACGAACCCCCGCCGCCTGCGCCGCGATCTGGCGCGCGAAGGCGCATCGTTCCAGCAAATTCGAGTGCGACTGCGCGGCGAACTGGCCGGCGCCTTCCTGCTCGCCACCGACATCCCGGTCACCGTCGTCGGCTATAAGCTTGGCTTCGTCGAGCCCGGCAGCTTTACGCGCAGTTTCATCGGTTTTTCAGGCATGACTCCGTCCGACTACCGCCGCCAGTACAAATCGGACAGCACGCGCGTGGCGGTAGCGACGACGCTGCTGACCGAGCAGACGCCGCCATAAAGGTGCTGCGGACGCTTGGTCATTCCGGACAAACCTTCACGTCAACGCGAACAATGTCTTTCCGTCCGCGGGGGCGCACTCATCCTGTCAGAGATCCCGCTTTGTTGGGGCGCGCCGATTGAAGGGAGAGATTAGCTGATGGTTCAGGCTGACGCCGAACGGGCGCCTGCGTCGGCGGGATCGCGGATGGCGGCGCCACCGTTGTCCCGCATCCGCCCGGCGTTGCAGCGCTACATCGACGAGGGCGTAATCCCATGCGCGCAGACGATGATCTTCCGACGCGGCGAACTGGTACTCGATGAGGTACAGGGGTGGCATTCGGTCGAGCGACGAGAACCCCTGAAGTCCGACGCGATCTTCCGCCTCTATTCGATGACCAAGCCGCTGGTCGGCGTCGCCATCCTGCAGCTTCATCAAGAGGGAAGTTTGGCACTCAACGATCCGGTTGAGGCTTATCTGCCCGAATTCGCCGATATGCAGATCCTTGAGAACGGCGAACTGGTGCCGGCACAACGCCCCATAACGCTACACGATCTGCTGACCCATACTGCGGGGCTGAGCTACCATTTCCTGCTCGATGATCCTGTGGCCGAGCAATACGCGGCGGCCGGACTGCACGACAATTGGACGGTGCAGGCGACGGGCATCTCGCTCGCGCAATATATCGAAAAGCTCGCGTCTTTGCCGCTGCGTGCACAGCCGGGCACGCAGTGGTGCTACAGCGAGGCGATGAACGTGCTTGGCCGCGTCGTCGAGGTGGTGTCGGGCCAGCGATTCGGCGCCTTTCTCGACGACCGCATCATCAAGCCGCTGGGAATGGTCGACACCGGCTTCCATGCCCGCGCAGACAATCGGGACCGGCTGGTCGATGTCTATCAGCCCGACGCCGAGGGCGGCTTGATGCGAATTTCGGAGGCGCTTGGCTTCGATTTCGCCCCTTCTGCCGATCTCGGCGGCTCGGGGCTGGTCGGCACTGCTGCGGATTATCTGAGGTTCGCACGAATGCTGCTCGGCGACGGCGAACTCGATGGCGTGCGCATCCTCGAGCCGGAAGCGGCACGTCTGCTCTTCACCAATCATCTCGGCCCGGAGTTCGGCGATCGTCCGCTGCGCCGGATGCCGCAGGGGCTCTATGCGGAACGCGGCGTCGGCCACGGCTATTGCGGCGTCGTCATCACCGATCCCGCGGCGCGCGGCATCCCCGGCTCGCCCGGTGAATACTCATGGGCGGGCGCCGCCAACACGAACTTCTGGGTCGATTTCGAAGAGGACCTTATCGTCATCGTACTGAGCCAAGTGTTTCCCGGAGAATCGGCCGCCCGAGACATCCACGGCATCGTCAGGAAACTGGTCTATGAGTCCATCCGACAGGGATCAGCGGCGTGAGGCCCGGCATCGTGCGACTGGCCGGTGCGGCCGCCCTCGCGATGGTCTCGACTAGCGGCGTCGGCGCGCACGATGTCGTCCAGCCGACAGTCGCGACCCAACCCGATGCCGGGCTGGCGGCGTTGCAGTCGGTGCTCGACGGCTATGTCAATTCGGGAAAAATTCCTGGCGTGGTGGTCGCGGTCGGCCACGGCGATGCACCGCCCACCTTTCTCTCTGCTGGTCACATCGCCGATGATCCTGGCGCTCGGGCGGCGGGGCCGGACAGCCTGTGGCGCGTCTATTCGATGACCAAGCCGATCACCGCGATGGCGGCGATGAAGCTGGTCGAACAGGGCAAGCTCAAGCTCGATGAGCCGATCAGCGACTTTATCCCCGCCTTCAAGACGATGCGCGTGCTGATTTCCCCGGCGACGTCGCTCGACAGCCGACCGGCGACGCACCCGATCACCGTGCGCGAACTGCTGACGCACACGAGCGGGCTGACCTACCAGTTCTTCGGCACGGCACCGATCTTTCAGGACTATGCCCGCATGGGGCTGCTCGGCGGGCGTGTCGGCCCCGAAGCGAGCAAAGCGCAACCTGCGACACTCGAGCAATTCGCCGATCGCGTCGCCGCCGTGCCGTTGCTGTCGGAACCGGGCACCGAATGGCATTATTCGATCAGCCTCGACGTGCTCGGACGGGTGATCGAAGTCGCGTCGGGAATGCCGTTCGGCCGCTTCGTCCAGCAGAACGTCCTGGACCCACTGGGGATGACGTCGACCTTCTGGACCGTCCCGCAGGCTGACGCAGGAAGGCTCGCCACCGCTTATTATTGGAAGGGCGATCAGCGGCTTCCATTCGAGATCGGCGCGAGTTCGATGTGGCTGCAGCCGCCTCTGGTCGATTACGGCGGCTCCGGCCTGGTGGCCTCGGCACGCGACTACGATCGCTTCCTGCAAATGCTTGCGAATGGCGGCAGTGTCGGCGGTGTCCGGGTGCTCAAACCGGCAACCGTTAAACTCGCGCTGTCGAACCTGCTACCACCCGGCGTCCAGATCCTCGGCAACGTCACCCCGGCGCCGGTTGCCGCGGAGGGCTTTGGTGCGGGCGGCGAGCTGTTTCTCAGGGACGTGCCCGGCGGTGTCGATGCGGGCACCTACGGCTGGTTCGGCGCTGCCGGATCGTTTGCTTTTCTCGATCCCGTAAAACGGCTGCGCGTAACGGTGATGGTCAACTACTTCCCGGACAACAAGTGGCCGCTCTACGCCGATGTCGTGAAGGCGCTACATCAAGATTCTGCGCAATCATGAGCGACCTGACGCTGCCGCTCGACCGCGTGCCTTGCTGCCCCGGTTTGCCAAATGATACGGCAGAAGCGCCCAGAGCTCGCACATCTTACAGCAGCGAAGGCATTTGTCGTGTATCTTGATCGCTTTCGCCTGGAAGACAGAACGGCTTTCATCACCGGTGGCGCCCGCGGCATCGGCTATTGCATCGCCGAGGCACTCGCCGAGGCCGGCGCGCGCGTCACCATCGGTGACCGCGACGGGGCCGAGATGGCGATCGCTTGCGGTCGCCTTGCAGCGTCTGGTTATGCTGTGGACAGCGTAAAGCTCGACGTCACTAATTCAGGCCAGGTAACGCGGATTGCCGACGACCTCGTCGCCCGCTCGGGCCGCATCGACATCTTGATCAACAACGCTGGTATCGCGCGAAGCGATACGCCCGCCGAGGCAGTCAGCGACGAGCAGTGGCTCAATGTTCTCGACGTCAATCTAAACGGGAGTTTCTGGTGCGCGCGGGCGTTCGGCCGGCACATGCTGGCACGAAGATCGGGGAGCATCGTCAACGTCGGCTCGATGTCCGGCATCATCGTCAATCGCCCGCAACCGCAAAGCTATTACAACGCGTCCAAGGCCGCGCTGCACCAGCTTACCAAGAGCCTGGCGGTCGAATGGGCGCCAAGCGGCGTGCGCGTCAACGCCGTGGCGCCGACCTACATTGCGACGCCGCTCAATGCATTTGCCAATCCTGAGAGCGAAATAGCTCGCCGCTGGATTGACGGCACGCCGCAGGCACGCCTCGGCGATCCAGAAGAGGTCGCTGCGGTCGTCCTCTTTTTGGCTTCGGATGCGGCCAGCCTGATGACCGGCAGCATCGTACTTGCCGATGGTGGCTATAGCTGCTGGTAGTGATTGAGCCATTCGCTGCGATCTTGAATTGAGACCCGGACGGGCGAGATCCGGCCAGGTTCTGTCTGTCTGGGATTTCGGTCGGGCGACCTTGCAATGTCGGCTTCTGAGACGAGTTGCCGTTCGACATGCCGCGTGGGAACGGCGGCTTCGTCCCAACGGAGGTCGTTTACGATCACGCTTGAATAGATCTCCGAACGACTGCCTTCGGCTATTCTGAAGTTGACCGAAAATGGCCGATCATAATGCGCAGAGTGATCGCAAGCTCGCATCGTGCCGTAGAAGCTCACGCGAAGTGTGGGGGAAAGTGTGGGGTCGCTGCGACCAGCGTCAACGCTTTGGCTTTTAAGGCAATGAGATATAAGGAAACCTGCACTACCTCCCGCTCCGCCATTTCCCGAGCTGGCCGCTCAGGCAATCCAGTCCTCGATGTTTGGCGCGTTTCCGATCAGCGCGAGGCCGTGCGCGATGGATGTGAGTTCGCCGCCGGTTGCTATTCGATCCGTGTCGAAGTGCCGCTCGAAGAGCGCGCGGATGGCGGGGATCAGCGAGGAGCCGCCCGTCAGAAAGACGCGATCGATCTCGGTTGACGTCATGCCCGCCTTGTCGAGCGCAACGTCCATTGCGGCTTCGATCAAGCGCAGATCGTCTGCAATCCACGCTTCGAACTCATCCCGACGCACATCGGCGGAAAGATCGATGCCGCCACCGAAGAATTGGAATGTCGCGCGCTCATCTTTGGACAGCGCGCGCTTGAGCTTGCCGACCGCGTCGTAGAGCGGATAGCCCTGTTCGTACTCGATCAGCGCGATCATCCGGCCCAGCGGTTCCGGGTCGAGGGCGCTTCGTTGCAGCTTGCGAAGTTCGTCGAGCGTCCGGCGATTGCGCATCATCGCAAGCCGGGACCAATCGGCGAAATCGGCAAAATAGCCGCCGGGTATTTCAAGCTCCTTGTCGAACGATCGGTATCGCGTTCCCTTGCCGAGCAGGGGCAGCACCAGCCGATCGACGATGTGCCGGTCGAACCGATCGCCGGCGATGCCCACGCCCGACGAGGCGAGCGGAACGCAGCGCCGCGCCGCGCCGGGTTCGGTGACGCGGACGACCGAAAAGTCCGTCGTGCCGCCGCCGAAATCCGCCACCAGCACGGTCGCCGGCTCGGTCAGCCGCGACGCATAGCTGAAGGCTGCGCCAAGCGGCTCGTAGACATAATGAAGCTCGGCCCCGAAGCCTTCCAGCATCAGATCATAGCGCTGGCGGGCGAGTGCCGGATCCGGCCGGGCGCCCGCATATTCCACGGGCCGGCCGACGATGACACGGCGCGGCCGTGTCGCAAGCGCGCCGCCCGAGTGCGCGACCAGCTTTTGCAGAAACAGTCGCCCGAAATCCTCGAACCGGAACTGGCGTCCGTAAATCTGCGCGCGCTCGAACAAGGGGCTTGCCGCCACCGTCTTGAACGATTGGACGAACCGGCTGTCGAGCGGCGATTGCAGATATTCGGCAATCGCCCAAGGGCCGGCATCCGACGCGATGCCGTTCCAGCCGCGCTCTTCCTCCCAGAAGCACAGGGCCGAGCGGAACACTTCACCGGTGGCTTCATCGCCGGCGAATGTGACAAGCTGTGACATCCCGTCGTCCTGGCCAAGGGCGACGACGGTATTGGTCGTGCCGAAGTCCAGCCCCAGCGCGGTTGCGGCGGTCATCTCGAGTTCCTTTGGGCGGGGCCCGTGTTGGACGGGGCGGCGCCTATGGCACGCCGCCTCTCTCGTCACAAGGTACACGGCCGCCCCTTTTTTCGGCCGCCATCTACCTCGGAATTCCC
>JBQCEK010000024.1:0-2762 GCA_051960335.1 Sphingomonas sp. | reverse complement strand
CAAATCGGCGGGATTGAAGATGATCTGGCGGCGGGCGGCATCACCGAATGCCTGCAAGGCGCCGGCCAGATCCTGTGACGGAATATTGAAATGAACCGATTGCTCCTGCGCCGCGGCGACAGCAGGCCCGGCAGTAATCGCGATCGTGGCGGTCGCAAGCAACAGGCCGACGCGCAGAGATTTCCGCATTCCGTATTCCCCCTCCATCGTGGCCGCCGCTGTTTTCTTGGTCGGCCTTCGGATGAGTAATACGTGCCAGCGTGCCGGGCCCTCACCTAAATCGATGATTTTATTTTGCGGCCGGTTTGGCGTCGAGGGCGATGCGCCTGCGATCCCCGTGCGCGACGATCGGATACAAGGTCGTTATCCCCTCGACGAAGGCGGCGGTATCGCGGCTGTCGAACACGCCGCTGACGGTCAGTCCGGCGATCGAAGGATCATCGACGACCAGGGGCTCGCGCGCGTCGCGGTTCATGCGTTCTACCGCGAGCGACAACGGCTCGCCGTCAAGATGTACCATGCCGCTTTCCCACGAAAGCGACCGAGCGACGTTGAGCGGCGCAATCTGCGTCGCGGTGCTGGTGGTCGACGCGATCAGTTCGCGACCGGCGATCAACCCCGAAGGGCCGCTCGCTCGCGGGACGAGCACGCGCGGTGCGCCCCCCGCGGGCTGGGCCATGACCTCGACCCGCCCTTCGTAGAGCGCAACCCGCACCTGATCGGCGAGCAGCTCGACGCTGAACGAAGTGCCGGTTGCGACCGTCAGGCGATTGCGCGCCAGCACGCTGAGCGGCCGCAACGGATCGTGCGCCACGTCGAACTTCGCTCGGCCCGAGACGAGCGTGAGGCGCCGGCTGTCGCGATCCATCCGCACGTCAACGCGCGTGGATCCATCAAGCGTGAGCCGTGTCCCATCCTCGAGCTGAACCACGCGGCGTTCGCCGGCGTCCGTGCGGTAGGTGGTTGATGGATCGTGCAGCAAAAACGCGAGCAACGACACCGCCAGCGCCAGGCACGCGGCAATCCCGGACCACCGCCGCCAGCCGATCGATCGCGCCCAGCGGCGGGCATTGGCGTGACGCAATTCTTCGACCGCTTCCGCGCGATACCTAATCATCTCGGGGCTGTCGGCGATTTCGCCCACGCCACGCCAGATGACGGCTGCGTCCTGCAACAGACTCAAATTAGCCGGATCGTCGGCAAGCCACGCCTCAAATTCATGCTGGTCCGCGGCGTCCATGTCGCCAGCCTCCAGCCGCTGACACCAGCGCGCGGCGCGTTCGTCCGGGCTGTGCTGAGCCGCCGGCTCGGTCATTTGGCCGTTCCTCTCGCACACGCCATCAGGTGGGCCATCGCTCGCGCCATATGTTTTTCTACCGCACTCGGCGAGATGCCAAAACTTTCAGCAATCACTTTTTTCTCAATGTGTTCGATGCGGCTAAGGATGAAGATCGTCCGCGTCCGCGCTGGCAGGTCGCCGAGCGATCCGAGCAGCTGCTGCATCACGCTTTTCGCCGTGGCGATTCGCTCGGGATCGAGAAAATCGACGCTTTGTCCGTACATCTGGCGCACCGCGTCGGCCTGATCGAACCTGACCTTGGCGCGCCGGGCGCGGTCGCGCAGCAGATTGGCCGCGATCTGAAAGATGTAGCCAGCGTGCAGCCCGCTTTGCCGCGCCCCGCCGCCGAGCAGTCGCGCCAGCGTCTCCTGCGTCAAATCCTCCGCTTCGGCGCGATCCGGCACGCGCTTGAGGAAGAACGACAGCAGCGCCGGCCGCCAACGCCGCACCTCGTCGTCACCCTCCAGGCTTCGATCAATCCGCAGAGCGCCGGTCTCCGTTGAAACACTTCGAGTAGGTAATACGCGCCAAACCGCCGACCACCCACATCGATTGACGTTTCTTCGACTCATTTGTGGGGAAAAGGAACGGCGCCGGTGGTTTTGCCGGTCGGGGACCGCTCACCCACTCCAAAAAGCGCGGGATTGTCGATCCAACCTGGCTTATCGATCAGCCTCTTCTAAAAGCATTTCCTCGGCTCGAACGCGGGCGTGGATTTCCACCTCCGCGCTCTTGACCGCTAAGTAATGCAGGTTCGGCCGCAGAGCGGCTTCGGCGATCGCAGCCGCGTCCGCCGCATCGTTCTTATATCGTTTGACGAATGGCTTCACGTAGATCGGCGGGATCAGCCGGACCTCGTGGCCGAGGCGCTGCGCAAGCCGTCCTCAGAAGTGGCTCGTCGCGCACGCTTCCACTGCTACAATGCGGGGCATCTGCTCGCGCAGAACCGTCTCGAGCTTCTCGCACGAAACTATCCGGTTGAATAGAACCGCCCTTCCCGCGGCGGTCACCCTGACCTGGAAGCTGCGCTTGGCAAGGTCGATCGCGACTATATGAACGTCGGTCATGTGCTCCTCCATCTCCAGCGCAACCAAGCGCCAGTCAGGCATCATACGATGCCGGGCGAAGAGGGCATCCACCCCATCAGTTCAATCTCCCAGATTCTGAAACGCTTCCCGCGTGCTCTGATCGGCGGGATAGAAGCATTCCATTGTCAATTCGGCGAGAGCGACATCGATCGCCGTCCCAAAGACGGTCGTGGTGGAGATCAACGACAATAGTCGGGAGCGGTCCGGTGTCCAGACGCGCAGCGGCACGGCCACTCCATTGGGCTCGGGCGGCCGCGACGACCCCGCAGGACAGGGTAGCGCAGCAAGCTCGTCATGGAGTACGTCGAGCGCCAAGTCCGCGGAGGCGTCCGCCT
>JBQCEK010000023.1:0-6751 GCA_051960335.1 Sphingomonas sp. | reverse complement strand
TGAACGTTCAGCCCGGCCGTGTGGCTAAGAAGTTCGCGAAGGGTGACGCCGTGGGGTGCCAGTTTCTCGTCTTTGGGCAATTGCCAAGAACGAAGCGCCTCGTTGATGTTGAGGTCCAGCCCAATCTTGTGCTGCTCGACCAGCCGCAGCGCGATCACCGCCGTCACGACCTTGCTGATCGATGCTGCCTGAAAAGCGGTCTGCGGGGTCACAGGCGCGCAGTTGGCATAGTCGCGATAGCCCCAGCCTCGCGCCCAGGCCACCTTGCCATCATGGATCACGGCGACGCTGATCCCTGGCACGTCGAGCCGGCTCATTTCATCGGTCAGCGTAATAGGCTTTTCACCGGGTTTGACGACCGCAGGTAACAGATTGGCTTCCACGTAGCGCGTGTGGGCGTTGCTCGCCCCCCCAACGGCCGCTGCCGGGACGGGGCAAGTGTCCAACTTTGCGGCAGCCGGGGTGGCAAGTGCCAGGCCGATAATCGAACCCGACAAAGCTAGCTTATGGATCTTCCGCAACGTCTGTGCCTCCCTTTGCGCCAAATGGTTGAGCGATCGCATCCAACGGGGCGCGCTTCGACGCTCTGCAGGGGAGACACTGCGGGAGATGCCCAACACCGCGCCACCGATTGGGCAGCGGCTACGGGCACCATTAAACCGCTATCCCCGTCGTAGTCAGTCGATAAGCGTGACGTCCAGGGCCGGGCCGTTCCGGCTCGCACCACCGGGCGTCGACCAAAGCTCTGTTCCGCCATGCGCATCAACAGCGGATAGAGTGTTCCCGATTGAAGGCCGGTATCCTTCACCAGCTTATAGCCGTGGCGCCATTGCTGGGCCCGCGCTGACAGCGTGTCGACCAGCCGGAGCATCTGTTTAGAAGGGCCGCTTTCTAACCATGACATCAAAACAACATATGTAGAGATAAGAGTCAAGCAGCGCTGGTCGTCGCCTTCCTCGGTCCGCATTCGCCCTTCGCGATTGAGAGCGCTGTTCTCGATAGAAGAGCACGGTCAATTTTCGATAAGCAAGGCAAGTACGCCAACGTACGCAACTGGCGCGGTTGGTGCCCGACGGTTTCCGCCCCAGTTATCGCCGTCTAACAGCGCGATCCGGCAGCCCAATAGCTGCCATCATGCGAATCGGCTAACGTCGCTCAATGATCCGTTTCGGCCTTCAAGCGACTGCCGTGATGCTGGTTTCGGCGTTCCTCGCATATATCACGGATTATGTCGGCTTTCGCTCGGCGTGGAATGCGCTCTGGATATTTGGCTTGCCGATCAAGGTTGCGGTGATTGCGAATGATGATGCCGGCTCGCGGACCTTGGCCTCGCTTATCCTAATGCTTGGGAGCCTAATCGGGATGGTGGCAGCAGCAGTAGGTATCGGCCTGAGGCCCTAGTCGTCAATCGCCGACGAAGCGGTCATTCCACCTATCGAAACGGCTCCCTAAAATCTGCCCTTCGTTCATCAGGCTGTGCCCGCACGGCGTTCGAGCGACGTTGGGACCGCCGTCCACGTGCGCCGAGTCGAACTGCAGATTCTCAATAAAAAGCAGTCATTTGCGCGTTCGACATGGAACACGAGTGAGTTAAACTGGGGCGGTCGCAGGCTCGCGGGTTTGAGAGGCGAGCTGCGACACCGCCATTAGTTCCTCCAGCTACGCCAACTCGGGGAGGACACGGTCTCAGCTTCCGATTAGGCCGAGAAAAAAGCAGATACGTGCATGGGTGCGTTCGGCAGTTGGCTAACGACGAATAAAGTCAAGAAAGGCGCGAAGCGGCGGCGGCACGAGACGACGACCGGAGTAATATAGAAAGGGGCCCGAGAACGACTGCCACCAATCCGGCAGCACGGGTTCCAGCGAGCCGTTGTCCAGTGCCGGACGCAGCCAGTCCTCGAACAGGTGAAGGATACCCCCGCCCGCGGCCGCCACATCAACCAGCAGATCCACTGCACCGGCGACGCTGGCAATAAGCGGTCCCCGCGGCTCGATCCGCACGATCTCGGTGCCGCGCTCGAACTCCCAGGGGCTGGTCAGCGCACCGCTGGTGAAGCGGCCGCAAAGGCAGGCATGGTCGAGCAGGTCGCGCGGGTGGGTCGGCCGCCCGCGCGCGTCGAGATAGGACGGTGCCGCCGCGGTTGCGAAGCGTTGCACGCGCGGGCCGATCGGCACCGCGATCATGTCCTGTTCCAGCCGCTCGTCATAGCGGATCCCCGCGTCGCACCCCGACGCCACCAGGTCGACGAAGCCGTCCTCGGCGACGATCTCGACGCGGATATCGGGATAGGCGGCAAGGAAGCCCGGCAGGATGGGCGGCAACACGAGCCGTGCCGCGCTGACCGGCACGTTGAGCCGCAGCGTGCCCGCCGGTCGGTCGCGGAACAGGTTGAGGACATCGAGCGCCGCCTCGACCTCGCCCAACGCCGGGGCCAGCCGCTCGATCAGCCGGGTTCCTGCCTCGGTAGGCGTCACGCTGCGCGTGCTGCGATGAAGCAGCCGCAAGCCCAGCCGCTCCTCCAGTCGCCGCACCGCCTCGCTCAGCGTCGATGCGCTCGACCCGATGGCACGCGCCGCATCGCGAAAGCCACGCGCCTGCGCGACCGCCAGGAATGCGTTGAGATCGGCAAGATCGGCCTTCATTGTTCGGATATCCGTACAGCTCGTGCAGATCCCTCCAACTTATCGCGATCCGTCGCAAGCCGTATCTCCAGCTCAGCAAAGGAGAATTCGGATGATCGGCCAGGCAGGTACTTATGCGTTCGCCGGGCGCGAGGTGAAGCGGCTCGGCTACGGCGCGATGCAACTCGCTGGGCCCGGCGTGTTCGGGCCGCCACGCGACCACGATCAGGCTTTGGCCGTGCTTCGCGCGGCGATCGAAGCGGGGGTGAACCACCTGGACACCAGCGATTTCTACGGCCCGCACGTCACCAACCGGCTGATCCGTGAGGCACTGTCCCCCTATCCGCAGGACCTGCTGATCGTCACCAAGATCGGCGCGCGCCGGGGGGACGATGCGTCTTGGCTGCCGGCGTTCGCGCCGGACGAACTGGCGCGCGCCATCGACGACAATCTCGAAAACCTCGGGCTGGAGGCGCTCGATGTCGTCAATCTCCGCCTGATGTTCGACGTCCACCGCCCGGCGGAAGGATCGCTGGCCGCCCCGCTGAAGGCAGTGGCAGACCTGCAGCGGCAAGGGCTGGTGCGCCATATCGGGCTCAGCAACGTGACGCGCACGCAGTTCGAGGAAGCACGGGAGATCGCAGACATCGTCTGCGTTCAGAACCAGTACAACCTCGCCCACCGCGACGACGACGCGTTTGTCGATGCGCTGGCGGCGGAAGGGGTCGCCTATGTCCCCTTCTTCCCGCTGGGCGGCTTCAGCCCGTTGCAATCGACGGCACTGTCCGAGGTCGCGGCTGCGCTCGACGCGACGCCGATGCAGGTCGCCCTTGCCTGGCTGCTCCAGCGATCGCCCAATATCCTGCTCATCCCAGGCACGTCGTCGGTGGCGCATCTCCACGAGAATCTGGCTGCTGCGTCGCTAAAACTGCCTGCGGACGCCGTGACCAAGCTCGACGCGATCGGCAGGTGATCAGGCTGACCGATTGGCGAGCACCGCGTCGAGTAATCCGGGGAAGCGGCGATCGAACTCGGATCGCCGCAGAGTATTGATCATCTCGCGCCCCACCTGGGTCGTCTCGATGAGCCCTGCTGCGCGGAGCAGCTTGAGGTGATTAGACAAGGTGCTCTTGGGAATGGCTTCGCAGGGCGCGGCATCCGAACAGCGCAACCGTTCGGCGGCCGCCAGCCGCGCGACCATCTCCAGCCGATTAGGATCCGCCAGTGCATGCAGCGCCAGGTCGAGCGGAACGTCTTCCAGCCTTGGGTGGGTGAAGCGGGCCATGGAACCAATATAGGGCGCTCCAATAAATTTAATAGTTCGGGAATATTGAACCGTTGAAACGGCGCGCCATATCCCGGCTGCCGACAGCGCACGACGCCGTGATCGCGGGCCACATCTTATGGAGTATCCACATGTCACTTCAGGGCAAAAAGGCACTCGTCACCGGCGGATCGCGCGGGATCGGCGCCGCGATCGCCAAGCGACTGGCAGCCGAAGGCGCGGCGGTTGCGATCACCTACGCCGGCAACAAGGCGGCAGCGGACGCCACCGTGGCGGCGATCGAAAGCGCCGGCGGCACCGCCTTCGCCTTCCAGGCCAATGCGGCCGATCCGGATTCACAGCGCACAGGCGTCGAACAGGCGGCTGCCGCCCTGGGCGGGATCGACATCCTCGTCCACAATGCGGGCGTGGCGGAGTTCTCGACCGTCGCCGACGACACTGACGAAACCTATGATCGCCAGTTCGCCGTCAACGTGAAGGGCCTGCATATCGGCACGCGCGCGGCGCTGCCGCACCTTCGCGACGGCGGGCGGATCATCCTGATCGGCAGTATTTCGGGCGAGATGGCTTTCCCTGCGACCACGGTCTACAGCGCGACCAAGGCAGCGGTCGCGGCACTGGCACGCGGCTGGGCGAAGGACCTCGCGGCCCGCAACATCTTGGTCAACACCATCCAGCCGGGGCCCATCGACACCGACATGAACCCGGCCGATAGCGATTTTGCCGGGCAGGTCCTGAGCGCCATCCCGCTCGGACGCTATGGCAAGGTTGAGGAGATCGCGGGTGCGGTCGCGTTCCTCGCCGGACCGGACGCCAGCTACATCACCGGTACGACGCTCAACATCGATGGCGGCGCGACGGCGTAAGACGCCTCCGCGCCGGTCAGGGCTGGTCGTCGACATAGGCGGCCAGCTCTTCCGGCGTTCCGTTGGGGAAAGCCTCGCGCAGAACGTTGAGAAACGCCGACACTCTGGCGCTCAGCAGGCGGCGCGATGGGTATAGTGCCCACAAGGCGATGTCCGAACCTGCCACATCGCCCCACCATGTCAGCCGCTTCGCGGCAATATCGCGGCTGACCACCGATAGCGGCAGCCGCGCCGCCCCGCCCCCGGCGCGGACCGCATCCCGGATCATCACCAGCGACGACAGCCGCAGCACCGGATCGATCGCGATCTCGTGTGTGCCGTCTGTGCCCGTGACCGTCCAGTTCCGCGCCGGATCGCCGCCGCGGACCACGGCGGGAACCGCGCCGCTTTCCGGCAGCGCCAATTGTGCGCTCGTCACCACCACCAGTCGATCGTGCAGGAAGGGCCGACCGACCAGCGCATCGTCGGCAGCCGGATCGACGCGGATCACCAGATCATAGCCCTCCTCGATCATGTCCACCCCGCGATCGTCGGCGGTGACCTCCAGCCGGACCTCGGGGTACCGCCCCGCGAAGTCGGCTGCCAGCCGCCCCATCGCGGTTTGCGAGAAGAGCAGCGGCGCGCTGATCCGCAGGCGCCCCCGCACGCGCGCGCTGCCTTGCGCGATGGCGGCGGTCGTCTCCTCCAGCTCGGCCAGCAGCGCGCCGGCGCGCTCGAACAATGCCCGCCCCTCCTCGGTCAGCTTGAGGTCGCGTTGCCCCCGCTCGAAAAGCCGAAGGTCGAGCGCTGCCTCCAGATCGGAGACGCGGCGGGAGAGCGTCGCTTTGGGCCGGCGGGCGGCGCGCGCCGCTTTGCCGAAGCCGCCATGGCGCGCGACCAGCGTGAAATCGGCTAGGGCGAGCAGGTCCATCATGTTCCACCAGTGAGACGGTCTGTCCAGAATCCGGGTCTACTTGCGCGTGCATGGATCACGCATCTTTCTCGGGTCAGCAAGACCCAAGGAGAAATTCCATGACCATTCTCGTAACCGGTGCCACTGGCCGTGTCGGCAGCCAGGTCGTCGACCAACTCGTCGCCCGCGATGCCCATGTCCGCGTTCTTACCCGCGATCCCGCCAAGACCACCTTCCCGGCCGACGTCGAGGTCGCGCAGGGCGACCTGCTGGAGATCGATGCCATGCGCGCCGCGTTCGCGGGCGTCCGGACGCTGTTCCTTCTGAATGCGGTGACTGGCGACGAATTCACCCAGGCGCTCATCACGCTCAATCTTGCCCGCGAGGCCGGGGTGGACCGGATCGTCTACCTGTCGGTCTTCGACGCCGACGGAGCGGTCAACGTTCCGCACTTCGCAGTGAAGTCGGGCGCCGAGCGGATGCTGGTGGCGATGAATTTCGGCGCGACGATCCTGCGGCCGACCTATTTCATCGACAACGAAGCGATGGTGAAGGACGTCATCTTGCAGCGCGGCGTCTACCCGATGCCGATCGGCAGTAAGGGCGTCGCCATGGTGGATACCCGCGACATCGCGGAGGTCGCCGCGCTCGAGTTGCTGCGCCGCGACCGCGCGCCCGGCCAACTGCCGATCGAGACGATCAACTTGGTCGGTCCTGATACGCTCACGGGCGAGAGCATCGCGGCGATGTGGTCCGACGTGCTCGGCCGCCTGGTCGTCTATGGCGGTGATGACCCCAGCGGGTTCGAGCAGCATATGGCGACCTTCCTGCCGCGCTGGACCGCCTATGAAATGCGCCTGATGGCGGAGCGCTATGTCAGCGACGGCATGATCCCGGACGATGGAGATCGCGAACGCCTGACCGCGATGCTGGGCCGCCCGCTGCACAGCTATCGCGAAGCCGCTGCCGCGTTGGCGGCCGCCTGAATGATGCCGGGAGGTGCCAGTCCCCGGATCGCGTATCCGGCTACTGGCACGCTTCCGCAATTCGCGTCGGCCGCAGTCGGCGCCCGTTTGCGACGTGAGC
>JBQCEK010000022.1:0-10126 GCA_051960335.1 Sphingomonas sp. | reverse complement strand
GATTCTCGCGCTCGGCGACATATTCCATCTCGGGCGTGATGATGCCGCGGCGGGCGTAGTGCATCTGGCTGACGTTCATGCCGGGCTTGGCGCGCAAGGGGCGCTTCACGACATTGGGGAATTGGGGCACGCCGGCGGAGCGGTCGGGGCCGGTGAGGCCGTTATCCTCGGGGCGAATTTCGCGGGCGTCGTAGCTCTCGACGTCGCCGCGCGCGAGGATCCAGTCGCGGCGCAGCGCGGGGAGGCCGGCCATGATGTCGATGCGGGCGTTCGGATCGGTGTAGGGGCCCGAGGTGTCGTAAACGCGCAAGGGTGCCTCGCCCGAGGAGGGTTCGAGCTCGATCTCGCGCATCGCGACGCGCACGCCGCTGCCGGTGCGCGCGGGCACGTGGACCTTGCGGCTGCCACGGATCGGGCCGGTGGTGACGCCGATTTCGGTGCGGGCGGGGATGTCGGCCATTGCGTCTCAACTCCAGTTACCGGAGCGAGGACACGGATTTCGAGTGAAAGCCGCCCACTCCCTCCGCCGGTATTACCCGGATCAGGTTCGACGGGTCGCGGGCTATTCCGCTCTCAACCTGCGTTCGCGCGACAGGCTCCCCGGGGATGAAGCGGTTGTAGCGCCCGGCGGCGCGCGATGCAAAGCGTCAATCGCTGCTGCGCTTCGCCATGCCGCGCCAGGCGACCAGATAGCCGCCCAGGGTGACGAGGACGCCAGCGAGCAACAGCCAGCCGACGATGTGCAGCGCGGGATCGCTGCGCTGCAGCGTGCGGATCGCGATCAGCGCGATCACCGCCTGCAGCGGGATCAACGCGAGGAGCTGGCGACGCTTCGTCATGCCCGGACGCTAGGCCGGCGGACGGCGGATGGCAAACGGCCCGCCGATCGCAGGGGATCGACGGGCCGCGAGGCGCGAAGCGGAGAGGGCGATCAGGCGCCGCCGCTCTTGTTGATCTTGCCGTTGACGCCACTCGGGAAGAAGCCGCCCATCGTCGCCGCGGACGCGGTGAGGAAGGCGATGTTGAGCACCTGCGCGGGCGTGCGTGCGAAGGTGATGCTGTTGGTGTCGGCCGGCACGATATTGGCCGCGCCGTTCGATTCGGCGATGCCCTGATCGTCGTCGGTGGTGCCGTCCAGGCTGTCGCGCGCGTTGGAAATCTGCCCCGCGCTGGTGATCAGCGACGGCGTCGCCACCCCCTTGGCGTAGAGCGTCGATCGGATCAGGCCGGCGTGATACGCCTCCGCCGCATGGATGCCGGCCGCCGCCTCGCGCAGCACGGTGTTCGCGATATAGCCGATCGCGCCCATATAGGCGGTGACGCCGACGTCTTCGAAGAGGAACGCGGCGAGCAGGAAATTCTCATCGCTGGCATAGGGATCGAACGTGCCCGTCGAGCTGACCAGCCCGGCCGCGCGCGCCGCCGTGGTGAACGCGCCGGTCGCGCCGCCATCGATGTTGATCGGCGGCTGAGCGATCTTTGCGGAGGCCAGTTGCGTGCGCAGGAAGGTGACGTGCTCGCGCTCGTCCGCGGCGATTTCGCGGGCATATTGCGCCACCACTGGATCGGTGAAGGTCACCTGCCGGCCGCCGGTAACGGCCCCGGCGGTGTTGGTGCCGCCGGCGGTGCCGGTGCCGCTGGTGAGGCTCGAATCGAGCCCCGTGCCGAAGGCGGCGTGCAGATAGAATTGCGCTTCGAGATATTCGAGATTCAGCGCGAAATTCAGAAAATCGGCATCGGTATAGGTGGTGGTTGGTGACGGCGTCGGCGTGGGCGTGCCGGTTGCCGTGGGCGTCGGCGTGGGCGCCTTGTTGCCGTTACCGCTGCCGCAGGCCGCGAGCAGCGACGAGCCGCCGACGGCGAGCCCGGCGACGCCGGCCGAACGAAGGAACTGCCGGCGATCGGCGCGACGCTTGTCGGCGGCGTCGAGACCCCGGGTGATGGACTGTTGATCGGTCATCGAAACTCTCCGTATGGCGCCCGGGTCAGGCGTTGTTCATGCTGGTGTTGATCGTGCCGTTGAGGCCGTTGGGGAAGAAGCCTCCCTTCGCAACGGCGGCATCGGTCAGATACACGATGTTGAGCACCTGGCCCGTCGACCGGCTGTAGACGAGGCCGTTCTGATCGGCGGGAACGATGTTCGATCGCGCGCCCGTTCCGTCGGTGGGCGTGACCGGCGAGATGCCCTGATCGAGATCGGTCGATCCGTCCAGGCTGTCGCGCGCGTCGGAGATCTTGTCGGCATTGGTGCGCAGGCTGGGCGTGCTGATGCCCTTGCTGAACAAGGTGCCGCGAACTGTGGCGGCGTGATACGCCTCGACCGCCAGGATGCCGGCGGCCGCCTGGAGATAGGCGACGTTGCTGATCAGCGGCGCCGCACCCTTATAGGCGGTGACGCCGACGTCTTCGAAGATATAGGCGCCAAGCAGGAAATTCTCGTCGCTGGCGTACGGATCGAAGCTGGCGCCGGCGGCGACGATGCCGGCGGCCTGCGCCGCCTTGCTGAAAGCGCCCGTCGCGCTGGTCGACAGGTCGATCGCCGGCTGGGCGACCGCGCTCGAGCCGAGCGCCGCGCGCAGGAAGGCGACGTGGTTGAGCTCGTCCTGCGCGATTTCGCGGGCATAGGCCTGGACGACCGGATCGGTGAAGCTGACCGCACGGCCGCCGGTGGCCGCGCCGTAAGTCCCGGTGCCCGACACCGAGTCGGACGAGATCGCCGAGCCGTTGACGGCGAAGGAATAGAAATTGGCCTCGAGATATTCGAGGTTGAGCGCGAAGTTGAATATGTCCGCATCGGTGATGGACTGAGCGCCGGCCGACGCTTCCCAGCCGATCGCCGCCGCACCAGCCGCCGCCAGCGCCGTCGCGCCAAGCGCTGTCCTGAAGAATTCGCGGCGTTCGTTACGGCGCGCGGCGCGCGCGTCGAACGCCTCGATCAATTGCTCGCTGGTATCGGTCATGGGTACGGAACTCCTCGGACGGTTTGGCCGTAAGCGCGGTGCCCCCGGATAGAACCATCCCCCGCCGCCTGTCGATGGCGAAAGCGCCACAGTCGATCGAATAAAGGTGAAATTTTCGGCTTTTCGCTCGAATCGCCGCTGGGCCATCGGGCGAAAGAGATCTTTCCCCCTAGTCGCTGCCCATTGGCCGTTCCGGCCGGCGTTCGGGCAAGGCGAGTGCCGGCACGCGGCCGAGGCGAGCGCTGACGATCAGCGCGACGATCGCGAGCAGCGCGCAAAAGGCGGCCACGCCTGGCCAGCCGGTATGAGTCCAGGCGAAGCCGCCGGCCGATCCCAGCAGGCTCGAGCCGAGATAATAGAAGAACAGATAGAGCGCCGCCGCCTGCCCGCGGTTCGCCGCCGCGCGCCTGCCGACCCAGGCGCTGGCGATCGAATGCGCGCCGAAGAAGCCGATCGTCGCCAGCGCGATCCCGGCGACGATCGCCCACAGCGGCGCCAGATCGGTCGCGCCCACGCCGGCGATCAGCAGCACGATCGGCAGCCAGAAGATCCGGCGGCGGCCCAGCTTCCCGGCGAGGCTGCCGAACACCGCCGAACTCACCGAGCCGAGGATGTAGAGCAGGAAGATCGCGCCGACCGCCGCCTGGCCGAGATCGTAGGGCGGGCCCATCAGGCGGAAGCCGGCGTAATTGTAGAGCGTGACGAACACGCCCATCAGCACGAACGCCTCGATATAGAGCAGCGGCAGCGCGGCATCGCGAAACAGCGCGCCGGCGCCGCGCGCCAGCTGGCCGATGCTGCCGCGCTGGGCGACGAACGCGCGGCTTTCGGGCGCGAGGCGGCGAAATCCTTCCGCCATCGCAATCCCCAGCGCGCCGTTGACGCCGAGCGCCCAGTGCCAGCCCGCGACATCGGTGACGAGGCTGACGCCGAGCCGCCCGGCCATGCCGCCGATCGCGCTGCCGGCGATATACAGCCCCATCGCCGATCCGACCGAGCCGGCATCGACCTCTTCCGACACATAGGCCATCGCCACCGCCGGCACGCCCGCCAGCGCGAGGCCGGTCAGCAGCCGGAGCGCGAGGATCGCCGTCCAGCCCGGCGCGATCGCGGTGGCGAGCGTCAAAAGCCCGGCGGCATACATCGCCCCCACCATGATCGGCCGCCGCCCGATCCGATCGGAGATCAGCCCGGCGAACAGGATCGCGACCGCCAGCGGGCCGGTGGCGAGGCTCACCGCCAGGCTCGCCGCCTCCGCCGACAGGCGGAAATCGCGTGCGAATTCAGGCAACAACGGCTGCACCGAATAAAGCAGCGAAAAGGTCGAAAAACCCGCAAACAGCATCGCCAGCGTCAACCGGCGGTAAGCGGGTGTGCCCTTGGCGTGGCCGGGATCAGAAGCCGGCAAGGAAAGTGGCGACATTGGCGCCCAGCGCATCGACCGCATAGCCGCCTTCCATCGCGATCAGCGTTGGCCAGCCGCGGGCGGCGATGTCTTGGGCGATCACGGCGAAATCCTCGGTGCGGATCGCGAAGCCCGAGATCGGATCGTCGACATAGGTGTCCGCGCCGAAGCTGACGACCAGCATGTCCGGCGCGAAGCTGGTGATCGCCGCCAGGGCCTTGTTCTGCGCGGCGCGAAAGCTGTCCAGCGCCGTCCCTCGCGGGAGTGGCAGGTTGAGCGTTGCGCCCTTGCCAGCGCCTTCGCCCATCTCGTCGGCATGGCCCCAGTAGAAGGGATAATCGGTCGCCGGATCGGCGTGGATCGAGGCATAGAACACGTCGCCGCGTTCCCAGAAGATGTCCTGCGTGCCGTTGCCGTGATGATAGTCGATATCGAGGATGGCGACGCGTTTCGCGCCGCCGTCGATCGCCGCCTGTGCCGCGATCGCTGCGGTGTTGAGGTGGCAATAACCGCCGAGATAGTCGCGGCCGGCGTGATGGCCCGGCGGCCGGCACAGCGCGAACGCCGCACGATCGCCGGCGGTGATCGCGTCGAGCGCCGAAAGCACGCTCTGCGCGCTCCAATAGGCCGCGCCCCAGGTGTCCGCGGTCAGCGGGGTCGAGGCGTCGAGGCTGTAGCGGCCGGCCAGCGCGTCGATCCGGTCGAGCTTCAGCGGCCGCCGCCGGGCGATCGGCCAGATATAGCCCATCACATCGCCCGGACGCCCCGCCTGCGCCCAGCGCGCCGGCGCGGTCTTCAGGAAATCGACATAGCCGGCATCATGCACCGCGAGGATCGCTGCCTCACCGTGATCGGCCGGCCGCTCCAGCGCGGGAAGCGCGGCCGCGATCGTCGCCGCGCGCGACGGGGTTTCGGCATAGGGCACGAAGCCGCCATTGTGCAGCTCGGTCGCCGGGGCATGAATCAGCTGGCGGGGATCGAAGAAGCCGCGCATCACGCCTGCCGCTGGCTGGCGAGGCGCAGCACCAGGAATCCGCCGAGCGCCGAGACGATCGATCCCATCAGCACGCCGATCTTGACCGCGTCGATCGTCGCTTCGTCGTGGAAGGCCAGCCCGCCGATGAACAGGCTCATCGTGAAGCCGATCCCGCACAGCAGCGACACGCCGTAGATCTGCGCCCAGCTCGCGCCGCCGGGGCGCTTCGCCAGCCCGAACCGGACCGCCAGCCAGATGCTGCCGAAAATGCCGATCTGCTTGCCGACGAACAGCCCCGCTGCGACGCCCAGCGGCAGCGGCGCGAAGGCATCGTGCAGGCCAACCTCGCCCAGCGGCACGCCGGCGTTGGCGAAGCCGAACAGCGGGACGATGGCGAAGGCCACCCACGGATGCAGGCCATGTTCCAGCCGGTGCAGCGGCGAGGTGGCGTCATCCGGCGCGCCGGGCGAGCGCGTCAGCGGGATCGTCAGCGCCGCCAGCACGCCGGCGACCGTCGCATGCACGCCGGACAGCAGCACCAGATACCACAGCAGCGCAAAGCCGATCAGATAGAAGGGCAGCGCGTGAACCCCGCTTTTGCCCATCACATACATCACGCCGAGCACCAGCGCCGCGCCGCCCAGCGCCACCGAATTGATGTGATTGGTATAGCCCAGCGCGATGATGGCGACGGCGCCCATATCGTCGACGATCGCCACCGTCGTCAGAAACAGCTTGAGCGCGGGCGGCGCGCGGCTGCCGAGCAGCGCCAGCACGCCGATCGCAAAGGCGATGTCGGTCGCCTCCGGGATCGCCCAGCCCGCTTGCAGCCCAGCGTCGCCGCGCGTGATCGCCAGGAACACCAGCGCCGGCACCGCCATCCCCGCGCCGGCGGCGATCACCGGCAGCCGCCGGCGCTCCCATGTCGCCAGCCGCCCGTCGAGGAACTCGCGCTTGATCTCCAGCCCGACGAGCAGGAAGAACACCGCCATCAGCCCGTCGTTGATCCACAAATGAACCGTCATCGGCCCGAGCTTGGGCGCGAGCACCGGCCCGGTCCGCCAATGCAGCAATTCCAGATAGGCGTGCGCGGTGGCCGGCAGATTGGCGGCGATCATCGCCGCCACCGCGGCGACGATCAGCACGATCCCGCCGATCGCCTCGCTCGCCAGGAAGTCGCGGAGGGCGGACGGCAGGGGGCGGGTCGATCGGGCCATGACTGCTCCTACCGAGTAGCGCGAACGACGCAAAGCCCGTAAGGGTGGCGCGCATGGCCGCTGCGCATTTCCCCTCGCAAAATCCGATCCTTCGCTGGTGGCGCGATCATGTCGTCGCGTCGATCGAGCACGTCCGCGTGGTCGAGCGGATCCATGAAGAATCGGGCTGGAGCCCGCGCTATCTGTTCATGACGCTGATGTCGGCGGGCATCGCCGTGCTGGGGCTGCTGCTGTCCTCGCCGGCGGTGGTGATCGGCGCGATGCTGATTTCGCCGCTGATGGGGCCGATCATCGGCATGGGCTTTGCGCTCGCCACGTTCGATTCGGCCGAAATCCGCAAGAGCGCCTGGGCGCTGATCGCCGGCACCGTGCTTGCCGTCCTGTTCTGCGCGCTGATCGTGATGCTGTCGCCGCTGCAGAATGTGACGAGCGAGATCGCGGCGCGCACGCGGCCCAATCTATTCGATCTGGTGATCGCGCTGTTTTCCGCGCTGGCCGGCGCCTATGCGATGATCCGGGGGCGCGAGGGCACGATCGTCGGCGTCGCCATCGCCACCGCGCTGATGCCGCCGCTGGCGGTGGTCGGCTTCGGGCTGGCGACGCTGAACTGGACGGTGTTTTCCGGCGCGCTGCTGCTGTTCTTCACCAATCTGATGACGATCGCGCTGGCGGCAGCGGTGATGGCGCGGCTCTATGGCTTCGCGCGCAGCCTTTCGCCGCAGCAGACGGCGCTGCAAAGCGTCGCGATCGTCGTGGTGTTCCTGGCGCTCGCCATCCCGCTGGGCTTCACGCTTCGCCAGATCGCCTGGGAAGCGACCGCCAGCCGCGACGCGCGCGACGTGATCGGCGGCATCTTCGGCGATTCGGCGCGGCTGAGCCAGATCGAGACCGATTATCAGGTCGATCCGATCAAGGTGTCGGCGACGGTGCTGACGCCCACCTATGTCGCGAACGCGCAGAAGAGCGCGCAGGCAATGCTCGCCAAGCTGCTCGGCCGGCCGGTGGCGGTGTCGATCGAGCAATATCGCGTCGGCACCGGCACCGGTGACGCCGAGGCCGCGCAGATCGCCGCGGCGCAGGCCAGCGCGCAGAAGAAGGCGGCCGATCAGGCGGTGAGCATGCTGGCGACCGAAATGGCGCTGGTCGCCGGCACCGATCCGCAATCGGTGCTGATCGATCGCGAGGCGCACCGCGCGGTCGTCACCGCCCGACCGCTCACGGGCGCCAGGCTTGCCGCCTATCGCACGCTCGAGGCGCGCGTCGCGGGGCTCGCGAGCGACTGGTCGGTCAGCCTCGTGCCGCCGGCAGCCGCGCTCGACGAGGTGACGTTCCATGCCAATCCCGACGAGACGGCGGGCGGCGACGTGCCCGATGCCGCCGGTGAGGCGGCGATCCAGACGGCGATCTGGGGCGCGCAGCGGCTCAATCTGCCGATCGCCGTGGCTGGCCCGAAGGACCATGCCGATCAGGTCGCCGACGCGCTCGCCAAAGCGGGGGTAACGGTGGTGCGCGACGGCACGAAGGGTGGCGCAGACGGCGCCGTGACGCTCGGCTGGCGCGCGCCGACCGCGCCGTGATCTAGCGCGCCAGCGCCTCGGCGATCAGCTGGCGGCTGTTCGCAATCCCGTAGAGCGCGATGAAGCTGCCCATGCGCGGCCCCTGGCTCGATCCCAGCAACGTTTCGTAGAGCGCCTTGAACCAGTCGCGCAGGCTTTCGAAGCCACCTTCTTTCCCAATTTCATAGACGATGTTCTGGATGTCCTCCGCGCTGGCGTCCGCAGGCAGCGCGGCAAGCGCGGCGTCAAGCCGTTCGAGCGCCGCCACTTCGGGTCCCTCGGGCGCGCGGCGGCTGAGCGTCGGCGCGACGAAATCGCGGGCATAGGCCAGCGCATAGTCGATCAGCTTGTCGAGCGCGGGATAGTGCTCGGCCGATGCGTTCTCGACATAATTGGACAGATAGCCCCAGACCTGATCCTTGGTCGCCTCGCCGCCCATCACCGACACACGGTTGAGCAGCAAGCCGAACGTCACCGGCAGGGTTTCGCCGGGCACCTTGCCGTCATGGATATGATGCACCGGGTTGCCCAGCTTTTCCTTGATCGGCTGATCGGCGTAATTGCCGCGGAACTGCCAGTAATCATCCACCGCGCGCGGGATCAGCCCTAGGTGGAGCGCCTTCGCCTTTTTCGGCTCGCGGTAGATGTAGAAGGCAAGGCTTTCGTCGGGGCCGTAGGTGAGCCATTCGTCGATCGACAGCCCGTTGCCCTTCGACTTGGAGATCTTCTCGCCCTTTTCGTCGAGGAACATCTCGTAATTGAACCCCTCGGGCGGTCGGCCGCCGAGCACGCGCGCGATCTTGCCCGATTGGATCACCGAATCGATCAGGTCCTTGCCCGCCATCTCGTAATCGACGCCGAGCGCGACCCAGCGCATCGCCCAATCGACCTTCCATTGCAGCTTCGACAAGCCGCCGAGCGCGGACTGGACGATGCGTTCGCCGTCATCCTCGAACGCGATCGTTCCCGCCTCGGCATCGATCACCTCGACCGGCACCTGAAGCACGATGCCGCTTATGGGGCTGATCGGCAGCACCGGCGAGTAGGTCGCGCGGCGCTCGGCGCGCAGCGTCGGCAGCATCACATCCATGATGCCCTGATACTGGCGGAGCACGCCGCGCAGCGCATCGTCGAACCGGCCCGATGTGTAATAATCGGTGGACGAGGCGAATTCGTAATCGAAGCCATAGCGATCGAGGAAGGCGCGCAGCATGGCGTTGTTGTGCGCGGCAAAGCTGTCGTGCGTGCCGAACGGATCGGGAATGCGCGTCAGCGGCTTGCCGAGATACTCCGCCAGCATCGCCTGGTTGGGCACATTGTCCGGCACCTTGCGAAGCCCGTCCATATCGTCGCTGAACGCGATCAGCCGCGTCGGCGCGTCGGACAGCGCGTGGAAGGCGTTGCGCACCATCGTCGTGCGCAGCACTTCGTTGAACGTGCCGATATGCGGCAGGCCCGACGGGCCATAACCGGTTTCGAACAGCACCGGCGCGCCGCCCGGTTTGCCGTCCGGATAGCGCTTCAGCAGCTTGCGCGCCTCTTCATAGGGCCAGGCCTTGGATTCGAGAGCGGCGGAGCGGAGTTCGGATGCGTCGGTCATGCGGGAGGCTGTGGCGCGAGTGGGGGCGAATCGCAAATGGGAAGTGGACGCATCATCGGTTCAGAAAGCGACGGTGGCCGCAGAAAACGGCTGGCAATGTTTCCGCGCAAACCGCTCACGCATTCGCAGGTCATTCTGAAGTTCGCTCAAATTCCCAGAAATGCCGAAAGCGCTCGATGCTAATAAGGACGCACTGGCGGCCATTGTCGCGCGGCATGGATAAGCGCGAGAATCCATACAGTCTCGCCTGTCATCTCATACACCAGTCGATAATTGCGATGTGGCGTCAGTTCGCGCGTGCCGACGATCGTGCCCTGATGTCCGATCATCGGGAAATCGGCCAATCGCGCCACGTGATCGCTGAACAACTGATCCATCCGCGCGGCTGCATCGGGGTTGCGCAGTTCGATAT
>JBQCEK010000021.1:0-9701 GCA_051960335.1 Sphingomonas sp. | reverse complement strand
CGTCTTCTCCATCTGGCGCTTGACGCGGCTCTTGATCTTCTTCTCGACCTGCAGGACGCCGAGCTCGCCCTCCATGAAGGCGAACGCCATTTCCAGCCGCTTGGCCGGGTCGAGCTCGACGAGCAGCGCCTGCTTGTCGGCCACCTTGATCGAGATGTTGCCGGCAACGGCGTCTGCCAGCCGGGCGGCATCGTCGATCTCGGAAAGCTGGACGGCGGTTTCCGCCGGCAGCTTGCGATTGAGCTTGGCGTAATTCTCGAACTGATCGACCACCGATCGCATCAGCGCGGAGACTTCCTTGCTCTCCGCCGCCAGATCCTCGACCAGCTTGACGGCACCGGTCAGATAATCGCCGGTTTCCTCCAGATCGTCGAGCGCGGCGCGCTCCTTGCCTTCCACCAGCACGCGCACGGTGCCGTCGGGCAACTTGAGCAACTGCAGCACGGTCGCGCTGACGCCCATGTCGTAAAGGTCGTCGCGGCCGGGATCGTCCTGGGACGGGTCGAGCTGCGCGATCAGGAAGATTTCCTTGTCGGCAGCCATCGCCGCCTCGAGCGCCGCCACCGACTTGTCGCGGCCGACGAACAGCGGCACGATCATGTTCGGGAAGACGACGATGTCGCGAAGCGGCAGAACGGGATAGCGTTGGGTCATGAATACTCCGACAGCGCCGAGAGGAGGCGCATTTGTCTCTTATATGGTGGTCGCGGCGCGCGCATCAATCATGTCGCACGATAGTTCAGGAAGATGAATCGAATGCACCAACGCCTTGCGCTCGCCACGCCGCTGCTCGTGCTGACCGCGCAGACTGGCCTGCCGCAAAAGGGCGAGCCGCCGATCACTGCGCAAACCCAGCGATCGGGCGGCCCGATCGATCCCGATCAGGCCAGGCTGCAATTCGACGTCGCCGATCTGAAGTTCGAGGTGCTGCCCGATACCGAGACGTTGAACGGAATTGCCACGCTCTCCTTCACGGCAAAGGCGCCGCTCGACCGGCTCGTGATCGATCTCGATCGCAATCTGGGGCCCCATGCGGTCGCGATCGACGGCAAGCCACTCCCCGAAACCGCCTGGTCCGATCCTGACGGTCGCCTCACCATCACGCTCCCCCGCCGGGTGCCGAAGGGCGGCCATGTCTCGACCACGATCACCTACGGCGGCCAGCCGCACATCGCGGTGAAGGCGCCGTGGGACGACGGCATGGTCTGGTCGAAGACGCCCGATGGCCGCACCTGGTTCGCGACGACGTCCGAAGGTTACGGCTGCGACATCTTCTGGCCCTGTCTCGATTTCCCGACCGGCGAGCCCGGCCGCGTCGATCTCCACATCACCGTGCCGAAGGGGCTGAAGGCGCCCTCCAACGGTGTCCTGAAAGGCGTCGATACGCTGCCTGACGGCCGCACGACATGGAACTGGAGCATCAACCACCCCAATACCTATGCCATCGCGCTGAATGTCGCGCCCTATGAAGTGATCAAGGGCACCTATCACAGCCGATATGGCAACGATATTCCGATGTTTTACTGGTATTTGCCCGGCGAAGAGGCGCAAGCCAGGGCGCTGTTCGCCGAATTCGCCCCCACGCTCGATTTCTACGAAACGCTGATCGGCCCCTATCCCTTCGGTGACGAGAAGATGGGCGTGGTCGAAACGCCGTATGAGGGCATGGAGCATCAGACGATCAACGGCTACGGCAACCACTATGCCAAGGCGCCCGAAGGCTTCGACTGGCTGTTCCAGCACGAATTCGGCCACGAATGGTTCGGCAATCAGCTCACCGCCGCCAATTGGGACGATTACTGGCTCCACGAGGGGTTCGAGGAATATATGCAGCCGCTCTACGGCCGGTGGCTGCAGGGTGAGGCGCGCTACAACGCCATGATGCTCGATCAGCGCAACCGGATCGAGAACAAGGTGCCGATCGTCCGCGGCAAGGTCATCACCGAGGAAGAGGTGTACGAGCCGACCAAGGGCGGCCCCGGCCAGGACATCTATTTCAAGGGCGCGTGGATGCTCCACACGCTGCGCAACCTGATCGGCGACAAGGACTTCTTCGCCGCCGCCCGGCTGGAGGTCTATGGCCGGCCCGATCCGAAACCGGGCAATTTCAAGCCGCGCTACGGATCGACCGACGAATTCATCGCCAACGTCAACAAGATCACCGGCAAGGATTATCGCTGGTTTTTCGACGTCTATCTTCGCCAGGCCGCGCTCCCCAAACTCGTCGAGCAACGCGACGGGAACCGGCTGACGCTGACGTGGCAAGCCCCTGCCGGCCTGCCCTTCCCGATGCCGATCGAGGTGCAGGTGGGCGATGCGATCGAAAAGCTGGCGATGGCGAACGGCTCGGGATCGCTCACCGTTCCCGCCGGCGCGCATGTCGTGATCGATCCCTACGATCGCGTGCTCAAGGACGAACCGGCGATCAACGCCTATCAGGCATGGATGAAGGCGCAGGCGGCCAAGCGCTGAAGCAGGACCGATCGACCGGGCTGTAACCCGGCGTGACGAGAAACCGGCAGCGGATTAGGCCGTGAACCGATAAACAGCCGCTATCGGCACGGCGGACTGATGGCCGTGATTGGGTGGAATGCTGAATGGCAGGTTTTGGTTTGGCAGCGGCCGAGAGCGGCCGTCTGATGGACAACAATCTTTCCCGAAAGGATCGGCGATTGGAGAACCGCGTCGGTTCATAAATTCACCTGATACAGGAAAAGCGGTGCCGTCACCTGTTCGTAGTCGATTCGTAAGCTGTTTCTCTCGCTGGCGCTTCGGTGAAGAAAAAGTCTGTTGACGGCTAAATCTACATATGTGACATTCGGTAATGGTTCGTACCCGGCGTCCCTCGCAACAAATGCGGCTCCTGTTGAAGGCACTATCAGCGCGCAGCCAAGATTGGCGTCACGGCTATGACCTTATGAAGGAGACGGGGCTTCAATCGGGGACGCTCTATCCGCTGCTTATGCGGATGACGGAGCAGGCTCTGGTCGAGGCGCAATGGTGCGGACCCACACGTCCGGGACGACCAGCTCGCCATGCTTATCGACTGACGGCTGCCGGCCTCGCGTTGGCGAATGATGCGGCCGCTACGAACACCATAATTGGATCGCGGGCGGCGCTGGCATGAGGGCATCACTCTCCCGTGCGCTCCTGACGCTTGCCCTGCTCTGCATGAAGAGCAGGGACCATGACTGGGGAGTCGCCATGCGAATCGAGCTGGAGGAAGCGATCGCCGAAGGTGGTGGTTTGCGGTTTGCCCTCGGTTGCCTAGTCGCTTCCTGGTGGGGCATGCCGGCGCATGACGAAGGCCGGTTCAGCCTCACGGCCCATGCGCTCCCGCTTGGGGTGATTGTACCGATGGGCGCTTTTCAGGTTGTCGGCTTGTGGCGAGGCTTTCCCGCCTTGTTGCGGACCGGCGGCTTCGCGGCGCCCGACAGCCTCCAGGGCTACCTCATGACCAGCGCCTATCAGGGGCTGACGCCGTTGGTAGCGGTTGTTTCGCTGCTGCTCGGCTGGGCGCATCTGCGGCTGGCATGGACGCTGCTCGACCGTGATTGGGCGCGTGTCGAGGCAGCCGGCGCGTTGAGCCTGGCTGCGGCGATCACCGTCACCATCCTCATTGGCTTGCTTGATTGTAATGTCGCTCAGTCGCTGCGCCAGGGCGCGATCCTACTTATCGAGCTTATGATCGTCGCGGCTGTAGCACGGTGGCATGCCGAACTACTCCAGCCTCCACAGGCCGATCAGGCGGCCGCATAAGTGTTCTGACGGCCAAGCGATCTGGCCCTGGCGCAGAGCGGGCTTGGGCTGGGGCGAAGCCATTCAAGCCGGTCCTTTTTCGACCTGAAAGCAAAGTCATCGAGAGGAAACGCGCAATGCGATGGGCAGGCAAATGCTATCTTTCCGGGGCGGCGGTTACGATGGTCCTCGCCGCTCCCGCCAACGGCCAGCTAGGTCGCTGCCCCGTTCCCTCGTTGACGGCGGGCGGCCCCGGCAACGTTCATACCCACTATGTCGAACATCACTTGCAACCGCCTGTCATCAAGCCCGGCGATAAACCGTTCAACCTTGCCGATCGGATGCGCAAGTATGACGTGCCCGGGATCAGCGTTGCGGTGATCCACGACGGCAAGATGGCGTGGGCGCGGGGCTGGGGCGTTCGCGATCTGACGAGCTGCAAGCCAGTGACGCCGGACACCGCCTTCCAGGCCGCGTCGATCAGCAAGGTCGTGACGGCGGTGACGGCGCTCCGCTTGGTTGAGCAGGGCAGGATCAAGCTCGATCAGAACATCAATGAGGTGCTTCGTTCCTGGCAGGTACCGAAGAATGCGAAGCTAGCGCCAAACGGCGTCACGCTGCGCGAGCTGTTAAGCCATACGGCGGGCCTCAGCGGCCATGGTTTTGTCGGCTACCAGCCCGGTGCGCCGCTCCCCACGCCCGTTCAGATCCTGGACGGGGTATCGCCCGCGAACACCCCGCCCGTGCGCAGCATTTTACCCGCAGGCGGCCAGTTCGAATATTCAGGCGGCGGCTATGTCGTGACGCAGGTAGCACTCTCCGACGTAAGCAGGACCGCCTTCGCCGATCTCGCCCGACGCGAGGTGCTGGCGCCGCTCGGCATGACGCACAGCGCCTTCGCCATGCCGCCGTCGCCGGCGATCCTGGCGGACGCGGCGTTCGGCTCTGCGCAGGGCAAGCCCATGCCGGGCAACTATCTGATCTATCCCGAACTCGCGCCCGCGGGGCTTTGGACGACCGCGTCCGATCTCGGCCGCCTGCTGATCGATCTTCAGGCATCGGCCGCAGGCAAGAGGGGGCACCGCCTTTCTCCGACCATGACACGTCTGATGATGACGCCGGTCAAGGACAATTGGGGCCTTGGGGCAGCCGTCTATCCACAAGGGGCGCCGAGGTTCATGCATGATGGTGTGAACGCCGGATACGAATCCTTCATGGTCTCCTACCTCGGCAAGGGTGACGGAATCGTCGCGCTGACCAACGGGGGCGATGGACGGCGGTTGATTGGCGAGGTCGTCCGCGCGATCGCGACCGATTACGGCTGGTCCGATATCGCCGCTCCCGCGGCCGAGGAAAAAACGCTGTCGCTCGCCGCGCTGTCCAGGGCGGCCGGACATTTCGAGGGCGGTGACCTCAAGGTCGATCTTGAAGCACGTCCCGAGGGATTGTTCGCCAGGCTCGTAGGCGGGAACATCGCCGAACGCCTGATCGCTCTGTCACCGACGCGCTTCCGCTCGGAGGGGCTTGGCGTCACGATTGAGTTTGCGCCTGATTTTTCGAGCTGCACGATGATCGAAGGCGCGCCGCCTATGAAGCTAATACGCTCGTCTCGCCCACGATCCACCTCATAGCGCAACCGATCAAGTTCCATCGATGCCGAAGCGCGAACCGGTCGAATGGGGAACAGTCGATCATTCCACTATCATGGCATACTCGCCTTAAGCACCGTTGGTAAGATGCGCCCGACCGATCTTGTGGTTTAGCTTAGCCCAATTATTCGGCATATCGTATCGAACTCTACACCCCATGCATCAATCGAGAACTTTTCGATCCTTCTCCATCCTTCAGATAGGTGTCCAGTTGACGAAAGATAACTGTGCGGATGATCGGCAGGCGCTCCGCCGGTCATAAATAGCGATAATGCCGTGAGTGCCCTCATTGGCGGACGATCACATCACCAGGCGACGTCCGTAAGTGGGGCGCTTGTCGCCAGACCGCAATTATGATTCTACGTTTCCCGCGGTCAGTTTTCAGGGGTGACTTATGTTCAACAGCGATCCTGTCGGTCTGCCCGGCCTGGCGGCCCTGTTTGCCGGAGTCGCCGCCTTCATCGTCGCGCTGATCGCCGCGCGGCAGCGGCGCGGTGCGGCTGATCGCGGCACGGAGCGGCGTTCCCGGCGCTCGATGATCGGCATCGCGATTCAATGCGTCGCCTTCTTCCTCGTCAGCTTCGGCGTGCAGCACGCGATGCTCGATCCGCTATCGAGTCTGGCGCTCGTCGAGGCGCTGGTCATCGCGGTCTTGATGGCCGCGACCGTGGCGCTGTTCGTCTGGTCGTCGCGGACGATGGGGAAGAACTGGAGCATCGTCGCCCGGATTCGCTCCGATCATGAACTCGTGACGACCGGCCCCTTCGCGTATCTCCGCCATCCGATCTACACCGCGCTCGGCCTGTTCCTGATCGCGCTGGCGATCGCGACGGGCAATGCGGAGCGGCTGGTGATCGGCCTGCCGATCTACGCGCTCGGCACGTGGCTTCGCATCATCGAGGAGGAAAAGCTGCTCCGCGCGGCGTTCGGCGCCAGTTACGACGCCTATGCCGGCCGCGTGAAGCGCTTCGTGCCCGGCCTGCTATAGCTGCGTTCAGGGCGTCACGCCGTCCTTCCTCAACTCATCGACGGTATCCTGATCGATCGCCTTGGCGGCGGCGATATCGGCATCCCCCGCGCTCGTCTGGCCCAGCCGCCGCCGCGCGACGCCCCGGCCGTAGAGCGAGGAGGCGAGCTTGGGATCGATCCGCAGCGCATCGTCATAATCGTCGATCGCCTTCTTGGTGTCGCCGTGGCGCAGATAGGCGAGCCCGCGGCTGTCGCGGTAGCTCGCCTCATGCGGCGCCAGGTGGACCGCCTTGTTGCAATCGGCCACCGCCCCGTCGAGGTCCGTGCCGCTGGTCGCGCGCTTCCAGCACCGGTTGTTGAATGCCGAAGCCAGCTTGCTGTCGTGCGGGTGGGCATCGATCCACAAGCCGTACTGCTGGATCGCCTGCGCCGGCAGATCGAGCGCGTCGTAAAGCCCCGCGAGTTCGAAGCGCGCGTCGCTTGGGCCGGCCAGTAGATGATTCGCCGCATCGGCGTCGGCACGCGCGCCGGCCTTGTCGTCCTGCCTGAACCGCAGCCAGGCGCGACCGATCCGAACATCGGCGTCGTTCGGCATCAGCTTGATCGCCGTATCGAAATCGCTCGCCGCGGCCTTGGGGTCCTTCATCGCCAGGTCGATCCGGGCGCGTTCGGCGTACAGCCGGCCATCGTCCGGCGCGAGCTTGATCGCCTGCGACAGATCGTCGCGGCCGCGCGCGAATTCATGGCGCGCGGCGAACGCCATGCCGCGCCCGCTATAGGCAACCGCCGTGGTCAATGGCGGCGCGGCGCCAGCCTTGTCGCCATCGTGGTGGATCGACAGGTCGAACACTGGCCCGCCGTTATAGGTGAAGAACATCGCATGCAGCGCGTTGGAGACGTACACCCGGTGCGACAGGAAGAAATCCGCGCCGATCAGCATGTCGTAATCGGCGTTGTCGTTGAGATCGCCGAAGCGCAGCCTGATCTTCTTGATCGTCTCATCGCCGATCGCCAGGCTCTCGAACGGGGCGATCCATGTCTGTGCGACATGCGATCCGATCCCGCTTGAATAACCCGCATCGGTTACGCCCGGGCTGTCCGGCTTGATTCCCGCGCGCGCGGCAGCAGCGCGCGACAGCATCGAGGTGCCGGCCCCCGTATCGAAGATCGCGCGCAGCTTCACGCCGTTCAGGATCACGGTGCCCTGGGTGTGCATGCCGGCGAACTTGGCGGGTTCGATCCGCTCCATCGATACCGGCTTGTCCTTCGCCCAATAGGCAAGGTTAGCGTGGCTGCAATTGTCGGGCTTCATCAGCCGGACGACGCCATTGGCCAGATCATATTCGACATCCGCCACGCCCAGGATGTTCTGGCCGAGCAGCCCCGCCGTTCCGATCTCGCTGCCGCCAACCAGGAATTCGACGCGGTGGAGCATCAAGGGGCCAAGTTTGAAATCATCGACTTTCGTCACCCTGGGCTCGACCTCGCCGCCGATCCCCTCCAACCGCAGGCCATAAGGCGCGTCATACAGTTTAAAGCCATATTCCGCCGCCGCGCCGGGCGACAGCGTGCTGAAGAAGGCGCCGCTGTCCGCGACGAGCCGCATGGAATGACCGTTGAGCGTCACCGGCACCGTCGGCTGCCGATTGATCATCGTCACCGGCAGTTCGAGCATCTGCCCGATATGGCAGCCCTTGTCCGCCGCCTGCGCCGCGCTCGCCATGCTCAGCGCCACAACGCTTGCGGCCATCACGATCCCAGCTCTCACGCCCGTCCCCCCACTTATTCCACTTGCACCCTCAACGGTCGACCGGCCGCGTCATCGACCAGAACCGCGGCCCCCCGTCCGGCACGTCCCATGTCTCGGTAAGATCGAAGCCGAGCCCGCGGTAAAAGCTGATGTTCTTCTCGAGCGGCGTTTCGAGATAGCAGGGCAGCCCCGCCCCGGCGACGCGCGCCAGCCCGTCGCGCACGATCGCGCCGCCGATCCCGCGGCCCTGATGCGCCGGATCGCAGCCGGCGATGTGCAGATACCAGAAGTCGCTCTTCGGATGATGCGCGTCGATCGCATTGGCGACACGCAGCGCGCGGCCAACGGCGCCGCCCAGCGCGTGGAGCATCCCCGGCGCATGGCGAATCATCTCCCACACGCCGGTTTCCGCCTTGCCCGGGGCGCGCCAAAGCGTCGCCGCTTCGATGCCCCCGGTCGCCAGCCGCATGCCGGCCGGCCCGTCGGTATCGAACAGCAAGGCGAACAGCCGCGGCAGCCGCCTGGCGCGATCGGCGGGATCGGGAAAGATGAAGCGCATCGCCGGATCGTCGTCAAAGGCACGCGCGAGCGTTGCGGCGATCGCAGAACGATCGCCCGGCGCGGCGACGCGGATTTCAGGCAGGGCCTCGGGCCGGGACATACCCCGATGATGGCACGGCTGATCGCGCGCGACCAGCCATCAAGAATCCGAAACGGGCGCAGGGTTACCCACGCCCGCCCGGTTGCTATTCCTTGCGAAAATCAGGCGGCGTCGCCGGCCTTTTCCTTCTTGGCATAGACGCGGATCGGCTCCTTGCGGCCCTCGATCACGTCCTTGTCGATCATCACCTCGTCGACGCCGTCCATGCCCGGCAGGTCGAACATCGTGTCGAGCAAGATGCCTTCCAGGATTGATCGCAGCCCGCGCGCGCCGGTCTTGCGGTCGATCGCCTTCTTGGCGACCGTCACCAGCGCGTCCTCGGTGAAGCCAAGCTCGACATTCTCCATGTCGAACAGCTTCTGATATTGCTTCACCAGCGCGGTCTTGGGCTCGCTGAGGATCTTCACCAGCGCCTCGATGTCGAGGTCCTCCAGCGTCGCGATGACGGGCAGGCGGCCGACGAATTCCGGGATCAGCCCGAACTTGAGCAGATCTTCCGGCTCGACCTGCTTCAGCGTCTCGCCGGTGCGCTTTTCCTCCGGGCTGGCGACATAGGCGCCGAACCCGATCGATTTGCCCTGCAACCGATCGCCGATGATCTTTTCCAGGCCCGAGAAGGCGCCGCCGCAGATGAACAGGATGTTGGTCGTATCCACCTGCAGGAATTCCTGCTGCGGATGCTTGCGCCCGCCCTGCGGCGGCACGCTGGCGACGGTGCCTTCCATCATCTTGAGCAGCGCCTGCTGAACGCCCTCGCCCGACACGTCGCGCGTGATCGAGGGGTTTTCGGCCTTGCGGCTGATCTTGTCGATCTCGTCGATATAGACGATCCCGCGCTGCGCCCGCTCGACGTTATAGTCGGAAGCCTGAAGCAGCTTGAGAATGATGTTCTCGACATCCTCTCCGACGTAACCGGCCTCGGTCAGCGTCGTCG
>JBQCEK010000020.1:0-2307 GCA_051960335.1 Sphingomonas sp. | reverse complement strand
CTGGAATTACGTCCGGACGATGAGCATTCCGGAAACGCTGCAACAGTATATCGATCTTTTCGCCGCCAATGGGCAGTTCTTCCGCAACGGCACGGAAATGTTCGGGGTGACGAGCTGGGTGCAGGTGATGCTGGGCCAGGGGATTCATCCGCGGTCCTATCATCCAGCCGTCGATTGGGTGGCCGATGGTGATCTTCATGCGCTGGTCGATCATGTCGAGAAAGTGATCGCGTCGAACGTGTCGCTGATGCCGGCGCACGAACAGTTTATCGCGCGGTGCTGTGCGGCGCCGAGCAGCCGCTGAGCAACGCCACGTCGAATATGGCGTGGCGAAAGCCGCGCCGATCCGGAGACCATAATGACTGACACCAACCTATCGCGGCGCGGCGCGCTGATCGGAACGGGCTTGCTTGCGGCGTGGCTGTCGAGCCCGGCGCGTGCCCTGATGGCCGAGGCGAAGAAGCTGCCGATCCCCCCGTTCGTCGATGCGCTGATCGCCAGAATGACGCTGGAGGAAAAGGCCGGGCAGTTGACGCTGCGGGCGGCCAAATGGGGCGGTGACGCCGCCGCCGCGCTCAATCCCGCCTCGGACAATAGCGGCTTTGGCGCGCAGCTCGCCGATGCCGTGGCGGGCAAGCTGACCGGCGTGTTCAACGGCGGCGGCGCAGTGATGGCGTCACGAATGCAGCACGCGGTGATGGCGCACTCGCGGCTGAAGATACCGCTGATGTTCGGCGCGGACGTGATCTACGGCTATCGAACGATCTTCCCGGTTCCCCTCGCCGAGGCGGCGAGCTTCGAGCCCGAACTGTCCACCCGCACCTGCCGCGTCGCGGCGTTTGAGGCCGCCGGGGCGGGCATCGACTGGACCTTCTTCCCGATGGTCGACATTGCCCGCGATCAGCGCTGGGGGCGGGTGGTCGAGGGCGCAGGTGAGGAGGTGCTGCTCGGCAAGCTGTTCGCCGCCGCGCGCGTGCGCGGATTGCAGGGTGACAATCTCGCCGCGAACGATGCGATGCTCGCCTGCGTCAAGCATTTTGCCGCCTATGGCGCGGTGGAAGCAGGGCTCGACTATAATTCGGTCGATCTGTCGATGCGGACGCTGCTCGAGACCTACCTGCCAACCTACAAGGCGGCGATTGACGCCGGCGCATTGTCGGTGATGGCTTCGTTCAACGAGATCGACGGCATTCCCTCGACCGGCAACCACTGGCTGCTGACCGAGCTGCTGCGCGATACCTGGGGCTTCGAGGGCTTCGTCGTTTCCGATTATACCGGCGACGAGGAAATGATCGCCGCAGGGTTCGCCAAGGACGGGCGCGACGCGGCGCGCATCGCCTTCCTGGCCGGCGTGGACATGAGCATGGAGAGCAATGTCTATGCCGAGCACCTTCCAGGGCTCGTACGCGACGGATCGATCGCCGAGGAAGCGGTCGATCGATCGGTTCGCCGCGTGCTGGCGGTGAAGGCACTTCTCGGCCTGTTCGACGATCCGTTCCGGCGCATCGACATCAAGCGCGAGAAGGCGCGCTCGCGCTTGCCGGCCAGCCTGAAGCTGGCACGCGAGGTGGCGGGCAAGACGATCGTGATGCTGAAGAATGACGGCGACCTGTTGCCGCTGCCGCGCGCCGGCAAGCGCATTGCGCTGATCGGCCCGTTCGCCGGTCGCGGCGCCGCCGGTGAATCGCGCGTCGTCTATGGCGACAAGGGCCAGGCAGTCGATCTCGCCAGCGGTGTCCGCAACGCGCTGGGCGACAAGGCGACGATCACCGTAACTCCCGGCTCCGACGTCGAGCAGGCGATTCCCGGCGGCATCGACGCCGCGGTTGCTGCGGCACAGGCGGCGGACGTCGTGGTGCTGGCGATCGGCGAGAGCGTCGCCATGTCGGGCGAGGCGCAATCGCGCACCGAGACTGTCGTGCCCGCGCCGCAGCAGGCGCTGGCGGAAGCGGTTGCGGCGACCGGTAAGCCGATCGTCGTGGTGCTGAGCAACGGCCGCGCGCTGGCGCTGGAAGGGGCCGTGCGCGACGCGCCGGCGATCCTCGTCACCTGGTTCCTCGGTTCGGAAAGCGGCAACGCGATCGCCGACATCCTGTTCGGCGCCGAGAGTCCATCGGCACGCCTGCCGATCAGCTTCCCGTTCGAATCGGGGCAGGAGCCTTATCATTACGATCACAAGATCACGGGCCGCCCGGCCCCCGACGGTCCGCGCGAACCGTACAAGACGCAGTATCGCACGGCGCCCAATGCCGCGCTGTTTCCGTTCGGCCACGGCCTTACCTATGGGAAGATCGACTATGCCGATCT
>JBQCEK010000019.1:0-6233 GCA_051960335.1 Sphingomonas sp. | reverse complement strand
GTGGTGGCTTATGACGACGAGCAAATCGAGATGCTCGATCCGCATTGGCTGTTCGCGCATCATATCGAAAGCGATCATTCAGCCGGCGCGCAGCCGATCTGCCTGTTAACCGGGCCTGAAGCGGGCTGGATGGCCACATTCCTGAGGCCAGCGCTGGAGCGCGCCGGGTACCGCGTCGCCACGGCGCTGCGCAGCGGCGAGGCGGCGGCGCTGACCTTGGCGATGGACGACGACCCCGATCCGCCAGCGATCGGCGCGCCGGTCCTGCGGCTGCGGCGCGATCGCCAGGCGGGCCGGGCCGACACGATTTTCCGATACGATCGCGATGGCTTGCAGGAAGCGCTCGCAGCCCATGCCGTGGGAGCGAAACGATGACCGGCCTGTTTCTCGTCGCCCAGATCGCGGGCCGACCCGTCGCGATCGCTTCGGACCAAGTCGAATCGGTGGTCGATATCGGGCAGATTGTGCCGGTTCCCACGGCCGATCGACGCGTCCGCGGACTTGCCGCCTTGCGCAGCAGGGTGGTGACCGTGATCGATACGCATGCGGTCCTTGGGCTGGGGGCGGACGATCACTATGCCGGCCGGGCGGTGATCACCGTACTGGACGGCCATCACTATGCCATCCTTGTCGATGCGCTGGACGACGTGATGCCGGCGGCATTGCTGCCGCTGACCGGCGGGATCGTGCTCGATGGCGGATGGCGCGCGCTTGGCTGCGGCATTGTCGAACTTGATGGCGAACCGGTGCTGGTGATCGATCTGCGCGCCATGATTCCCGGCCTTGCCGCCGCCGCCTGATCAAAGCGGCGATTAACGAGACGCTTACGCATTTCGTGCAGATGTCGAGCATGACGTTCGTCAAATAGGGTCCGCAAATGAAAACTTGCCTCGTGGTGGATGATTCGAAGGTGATCCGTAAGGTTGCCCGGCACATCCTGGAGACGTTGAATTTCGAGGTGAGCGAAGCTGGCGACGGCCGCGAAGCGCTGGACAGCTGCCTCGCCTCCGCGCCTGATGTGATTCTGCTCGATTGGAACATGCCGGTGATGAGCGGGATGGATTTCCTGCGGGCGCTTCGCGACAGCGCGCTTACCCAGAAGCCCAAGGTGGTGTTCTGCACCACCGAAAACGGCATGGCCTATATCCGCGCGGCGATCGAGGCAGGCGCCGACGAATATGTGATGAAGCCGTTCGATCGCGAAACGCTTGAAAGCAAGCTGCAAATCGTCGGTATGGCCTGAGCGGGAGGTCGCTCGTGGCCGTTCGATCCGCGCCGGCGCTTCGGCCTGATTGGGCCGGCCCGGTCGCGCGTATCCTGATCGTCGACGATTCGGTCGTTGCTCGAGCGGTGATCGCGCGGATGATCGATCAGGGGCGCGGTTATGAAGTGGCGGCGGCCGTCTCCGACGTACGCGCCGCACTCGCCTTTCTCGCGCAGGAGCGCGTGGACATCATCCTGCTCGACATCGAGATGCCGGGCGTCGATGGGCTGACGGCGCTGCCCGATATCATCGCGGCCGGCGGCGACGCCAAGGTGCTTGTCGTGTCTTCGGCGTGCGACGACGGCGCCAGGGCGACGATCCAGGCGCTGGCGCTCGGCGCGGTCGATACGCTGGTCAAGCCGGGCAACGGGAGCATGATCGGCGGCTTTGCGGCGAGCCTTGAGGAAAAGCTTCGGCGGCTGGTTCAGGATCGCGACAAGGGCGGACCGCCCGCCGCCAGGCGCGCGGCGGAACCGCTGCCGGGTGACGATTTCGACGTCGTCGCGATCGGCGCGTCGACGGGCGGCATTCACGCGTTGAGCCAAGTGCTGCGCGCGCTCCCGCCAAGCTTCCAGACGCCGATCCTGATCACTCAGCATCTGCCCGATTCCTTCATGCCCTATTTCGCGGCTCAGGTGGCGATTCTGGCGGGGCGGCCGTGCGATGTCGCGACTGATCATCTTCGCTTGCGCCCAGGGCGCTGCGTGCTGGCGCCGGGCGATGCGCACCTTCGCTGCACGCGTCTGGCCGACGGCGGCGCGGCGCTGCGTCTCGTTCGAACCCGATCGACCAGCGGTTGTATGCCCTCGGTCGATCCGATGCTTGCCTCGGTCGCCGACGTGTTCGGCAAGCGAGCACTGGCGATCGTGCTCAGCGGCATGGGCCGGGACGGTGCCGACGGTGCGGCAAAGGTCGCGCGGGCGGGCGGCTGCATCGTCGTTCAGGATCAGGAGAGCTCGGTGATCTGGGGCATGCCCGGCGCCGTGGCGCGCGCTGGAATCGCCAATGCGATCCTGCCGCCGGATGAAATCGGCCGCCTCGTCGCCAGCCAGCGGCGGCCGGCGTGAGCGGCGCCGTTCCGATGGAAGTGCGCGGCGGCGCGCTTAACGTGCTGACGGCGCTACTCGAATCGCGGACCGGCCAGCAAATCGCGGCGAACCGCGAATGGCGCGTCGAAACGGCACTCAAGCCGCTCATGCGCGAACGCGATATCGCGTCGCTCGATGCGCTGGTCGGCAAGATTCTCGACGGGCGCAATCCCGATCTCGGCGACAAAGTGGTGGACGCATTGCTCAATCAGGAAAGCTTCTTCTACCGCGACGCTGCCATATTCGAGATGATCGCCAGCGCGGTCGACGGGCTCGATGCGTTGGCGCTCGGGCGGCGCGTGCGCATCTGGTCCGCCGGCTGCGCCAATGGGCAGGAGCCGCTTTCGCTGGCGATGCATTTCGCCGAACGCGAGGAGGCCGGGGGGCCTCAATGCCCTGAGATTGTCGCCACCGATGTGTCCGAAGCCGCGCTCGCGCGGGGGCGGGCGGGGCGCTATTCGCAATTCGAGATTCAGCGCGGGCTGCCGATCCGCCGGATGATGCGCTGGTTCGATCAGAATGGCGAGGATTGGGTCGCCAAGGCCGATGTCGTTCGCCGTATCCAGTTCAAGCGCCAGAACCTCGTCAGCGATCCGCCGCCGATCGGTCGCTTCGATATCGTGCTTTGCCGCAACGTTCTGCTCTATCTTTCTCAGTCCCACCGCCAGCAGGTGTTCGCGCGCCTCGCTCAGGTCATCCGGCCCGGCGGCTTGCTGATCCTCGGGGCGGGCGAAACGGTGATCGGCCAGACCCGGGCGTTCGCGCCGTCGGGGCGGTTCAAGGGCTTTTATGAGGCGACGGGCCAGCTGTGCCCGACAAGCAGCACGATTGCCGCCTAGTTGATTTTGCCGCCGCGGCGCGTCAAGCACCGGTGATGAAGCTGATCGACGCGCCTTCGCCGAATTTCGATCGCCGCATCCTGCCGATCAGCATGATCGTGCTTCATTACACGGGCATGGAAGACGCCGCGGGCGCGATCGAGCGGTTGCGCGATCCCGAAGCCAAGGTGTCGGCGCACTATGTGGTCGATGAAGACGGCAGCGTGCTGAAGCTGGTCGAGGAGGAGCACCGCGCCTGGCATGCCGGCAAATCGCACTGGCGCGAGATCGACGACGTCAATTCGGCAAGCATCGGGATAGAGATCGTCAATCCCGGCCATGATTGGGGCTATCGGCCGTTTCCCGATGCGCAGATCGGGAGCGTCGTCAGGCTTGTCGCCGAGATCAAGGATCGGCACCAGATCACGCGCGGCAACGTGGTTGGTCATTCCGACATCGCGCCGGCACGCAAGCGTGATCCGGGCGAGTTGTTCCCCTGGATCGAACTCGCGCGGAGGCGGCTCGCGCTGCCGCGGCCGACCAGGAACCTCGTCGATCCGGGTTGGGGCGAAAGCGGATTCCTGATGGCGCTCGAGCGGTTCGGCTATGACGTCACCGATGCGATGGCGGCTATCATGGCGTTCCAGCGCCGCTTCCGCCCCGAATTGATCGACGGCGAGATCGACGCCGAGCTGCGCATGATCCTGCTCGCTTTGCTGTTGCCTAAACCGCAAGGTGATGATTAAGCCCGGCGCGCCAGAGGGTCGGGCGACCGCGGGGGCTTCATGCTCGCGAGGAAAGTCCGGGCTCCACGGACACGACGGTGCCGGGTAACGCCCGGCGGGGGTGACCCCAGGGAAAGTGCCACAGAGAGCAGACCGCCGACGCCCGTTCGCGGGCAGGCAAGGGTGAAAGGGTGCGGCAAGAGCGCACCGCGGGCCTGGCAACAGGACCGGCACGGCAAACCCCACCGGGAGCAAGACCGAATAGGGGCGTCACATGGGCTTCGTTCCGGCCCGACGCCCGGGTTGGTTGCTTGAGCCCGCAGGCGACTGCGGGCCTAGAGGAATGGTCGCACAGCCCTTCGGGGCAGACAGAACCCGGCTTACAGACCCTCTGGCGCTTTTCGCGATCACCGATCATAACCCCCGAGAAAACAGGGGGATCGCAATGAGGGGACTGGCTCTTTCCGGAACGGTATTGCTGCTGTCGAGCGCGGCCGCAATCGCGCAACAGCCGGCGACGACGGTGCAACAGGATTTCGAACGCGCAACGCAGCTCAGCGCCGGCACCGACAAGGTTGCGGCGCTGGCGGCCTGGCAGGCGCTCGAACGACGCACCACGGGGAACAAGCGGAGCCATGCGATCGTGCAGGTTCGCGAAAGCGAGGTGTTGTTCGACCTTGGCCACAAGGATGATGCCATCGCTGCGGCGAAGGCGGGGCTGGCCGATCTGCCGGCAGGCGATCACAGCCTCGATGAAGATCGCATGCTTGCCTATCGCAATCTCGGCAATGTGGCCGAGGCGTCGCTCGACTATGCGGGGGCGGCGGGCTATTACCGTCAGGCGATGCCGCTCGCGGCTGACCCGACTGACAAGCTCGCGGTGCTGCGCGGGTTGATCAATACCAGCATTTTCACCGATCCGGCCGATGTCGGCGTCGAGCTCGATCAGGCCGATACGCTGCTTGCCGGTGTGAAGACTGACGATGCCGTCAAGGCCGTGTTCGCGCGGCTGCGTGATCAGTGGTTGCTAAGCCAGGGCCGTTATGCCGACGCGGCTAAGGCGGCGAAGGCCGCGGTGAACGATCTTGGTGGGCTGACGACGCGTGTTGACATCAACGATGCGGCCGCGCGCTCCGACGCGGCGATTGCGCTACTGCTCGCCGGGCAAGCCGATGAGGCGCGCAGATATATGGCCTATACCGGCGCCGGCCAGATGCAGGGCGGAGAGTTCGAAGCCGGCCGCGAGATGAAGGTGCCGCAGTGCGGAGGCGACGCTGGGCTCAAACCTCACGATGCAGCGGTGATCGAGTTCAGCGTTGGCGACGACGGCCGCGTGATCGACAGCCAGCCGGTTTATGCCGCCGGCGGCGGGGAGGCGGCGCTGGCATTCGCCAAGGCGGCGCGTGACTGGTCCTGGACGCCCGCGCAGGCGAAGGCGCTGCCGGCGTTCTTCCGCTTCAGCGCCCGCGTCGAATTGCGTTGTTCGACCGAATTCGAACGGCCTTCGGTGGCGAGTTTTCTCGATCAGGATCTCGGTGCCTGGCTGGAGCAGAAGGGCGTGGCGCTGCCGCCGCCGATTACGGGTAGCGATCTTGCGGTGCTGCCGCAGGAACGTCGCCGGCTGGCCGAACAGCAGACCGCGAATGGAGCAGATGCGCTGGTGCTCGTGCCCACGCTCGTGGCGATCGCCGAAAACGCCATGAGTGGCCGCGAGGAAACCAACGTGGCGGCGACGCGCGCGACCGCGATCCTCGCCGCGAACGACGCGCCGGCCACCGCGCGGCTGGCGGCCGAGCGGCTGGTGTGGGATTCGGCCGATGCCGAGAGCTGGCGTCCCGCCGATTATGCCCGCGAGGTTCAGCCGCGCCTCGCCGATCCAGGCTATGCCAGCGATCCGCAGGCGCGCGCGGCCATCCGGCTGCTGATTGCCGATCGGCTGCTCAACCATGACGGCGATCAGGCCAAGGTTCTACTGCAGCAGGTCGCCGACGATGGCGGGTTGGTGGCGAACGATCCGCTCAAGGTCGGCGCGCTCGTGCGGCTCGCCTCGATCGAGGCGGCGCATGGCAATCTCGACCAGGCGCGCGCAGCATTCGACAAAACCGGGCTTTCGGCGGATCAATGCGCGCTGCTCGACGCTCAGCCACATATCGTCGCGACCGATTCGGGCTCGAGCAATTTCCCTCGCGAAGCGATGCGCTGGGGGTTCGAGGGCTGGACTCAATTGCAGTTCGACGTCGCCGCCAATGGCAAGGCCCAGAATGTGCGCGCGATCGTTTCCTATCCGCCGTTCGTGTTCAGTGAAGCGGGAACCGGCGTAATAGGCGGCTCGCGCTTC
>JBQCEK010000018.1:0-23025 GCA_051960335.1 Sphingomonas sp. | reverse complement strand
TGCACAGCAGGAACAGCGGGATCATCGCCACCTGCGCGGGAATGACGAGCGCGGCGAGCAGCCAGCGGAACAAGGCGTCGCGTCCGCGGAACTCGAGCTTGGCGAAGGCATAGCCCGCCATCACGTTGAACGTCGTCGAAATCAGCGTGGCCAGCGTCGCCAGCACCAGGCTGTTGACGAAGAACCGCGCCATGTCCGTGGTGGCGAACAACGTTACATAATTCTGCACCGTCGGCCGCGCCGGCAGCAGCGGCGGTGGAAAATGCGCCGCCTCGCCCGGCTGCATCAGTGACACCGATAGCATCCACAACAGCGGCGCGACCGCGAACAGCCCGAGCAGCCACATCGCGAGATTGACGAGGATGGCGCGGCGCGTCACCGATCGCTCCATCGCCGCGACAGGCGCACCTGCGCCAGGGTTAGCGCGAACAGTATCACGAACAACACGAACGCCACCGCAGTCGCATAGCCGAGGTTCCAGAAATGGTAGCCCTGCGTGAACATCAGATAGAGAAGGCTCGTCGTGCTGTGCACCGGTCCGCCCTGGGTCATCACATAAGGTTCGGCGAACAGCTGGAAATAGGCGGCCATCGTCAGGATCGAGACGACCAGTATCACCGGCGCCAACGCGGGCAAAGTAACATGGCGGAACTGCGCGAGCGGCCCGGCGCCGTCGATCCGCGCCGCTTCGTAGAGATCATCCGGGATCGTCTGCAGCCCGGCGAGCAGGATGATCATGTTGTAGCCGAAATTCTTCCACACCGCGAAGACGACGATCGCCGGCATCGCCCAATGCGGGCTGCCGAGCCAGTCGATCGGGCCAAGGCCGATCAGCCCGAGCAGCCAGTTGATCACCCCGAACTGCGTGTTGAACAGATAGCGCCAGATCACGGCAACGGCGACCAGCGTGGTCACCACGGGGGCAAAGAAGATCGTGCGGAACAGTCCCTTGAACCGCGCCAGCTTCGAATTGATCAGCAACGCCGCGCCCAGCGATGTCGCGATCGACAGCGGCACGCCGAGCACGACGAACTCGACCGTGTTGGCAAGCACCTGCCAGAACAGCGGAGTCTTCGCGAGCGTCAGGTAATTGCCGAGCCCGACGAAGCGCAGGTTGTGCAGATCGGCGAGCGCGTAGAGATCGAAATCGGTGAAGCTGAGCAGCAACGCCGCGACGATCGGCAGGAAGAAGAAGATGCCGAGCGCCACCAGTGCCGGCGCGACAAATGTCCAGGCTGCGACGTCCTTCCTCAAGTCTCACCCTCCTCGGCAAAGGCCGGGGCCCAGGTGGGAAGGCTCGAATTGGCTTGCGCAGCGTCCGCCAACGCACCGGTTCGCGACTGGACCCCGGCCTTCGCCGGGGAGGTGCTAGCGTTAGCGGCAGCCTTCCGCCCCATCATCCACCGCCGCTTGGCGAGGATCGCGTTCGCCTGCGTGTTGATCGCCGCCGCCACCTCGGGAACCGGCATCCGGTTGTGCGCCGCCGCTTCGGTCACGGTGCGCATCATCGTCGCGATTGCTTCCCATTCGGGGACCTTGGGCGTCGGCTTGACTCGCTGGAGCTGCGCGAGAAACGCGCGCGCCTTGGCATCACCCGCCAGCTCGGGCGCGCGCCAGGTCGATCGCCGCGGCGGCAAATCGCCGGTCAGCTGGTGAAAGCGCAGCTCCATGTCCGGCGTCGAGAGATAGGCGATCAGCTTCCACGCCGCATCCTGCTTGTCGGATTGGCGGAAGACGACGAGGCTCGATCCGCCGGCGTTGGAGGCGCCCGGCCCGTCCGGCCCCGGCATCGGCGCGGTCGCCCATTCATTCTGGCGGTCGGCGGGAATGCGCCGGGCGAACTCGCCCAATTGCCACGGCCCGGTAATGTAGAAGCTGAAATCGCCGCGGTCGAACTGATCCCAGATATTGGCGATTTCGGTATTGGCGATCGCTGGCGCCAGCCCGGATCGCACCGCGCCCAGATAAAAGTCCAGCGCGCGCTGGAAGCCCGGATTCTCGAAATTGGCGCGCCCGTCCTCGGTCACCATCGGCTCGGCCTGTTGCAGCCCGAGCACTTCGAGCGGCTCATATTCGTTCAAGGGAAAGATCGCCGCGAACTTGCCCGGCCCGACCAGCTTCTTGATCGCCACCATCTGCCGCTGCCACTCGCCCCAGTCGCGCGGCGGATGATCGAACCCGGCACGCTTGAGCAGATCGCGACGATAGAACAGCAGCCGCGTATCGACATACCACGGCACGCCGTAGAGCCGTCCGTCGATCCGGCTCGCGTCCCAGATGCCGGGGAAATAGTCGCCCGGATCGATCGCCGGCGTCGCCGCCACACGCGCATCGAGCGGCTCCAGCGCGCCCAGTGCCTCGAACTCGGGCAGCCATGAATTGCCGAGCTGCGCCATGTCGGGCAGCGAATCGCCGGCGAACCCGGTGAGCAGTTTCTGATGCGCCTCGGCGAACGGCAATTGCTCGACATCGACCTTGATGCCCGGATTGGCCTTTTCGAATCCGGGCAAGAGCTGCCCGATCGCCGCCCCTTCCGCGCCCATCGCCCAGACGGTGAGCGTCACCCGGTCCGGCGCGCGCGTGCAGCTGCCCGACAGCAGCGCCGCGGCGATCGCGCAGACCCACTTCGCCTTCACTGCGCCAGCCAGCCTCCCGAAAAACCGGCGCGGATCAGCCCGCGGCGGATATGTGGATTCTTGCGCATCGTGGCCCAGATCATGCCGCTGCGCCAGTTCTCGATGCCGCCGACGATCGGCCCCTGATCGATCCCGAGATAATCGTCGTCGACCCAGCACAGCCCTTCGACGATCCGGCCCTTGGGCGGCGGCGCGCCGGTCGACAGTGTCGGGTTGAAGGAATCGAGGAAGCCGTATTTGCCGTAGATCGCCGATCCGTAGCGCCCGTGCATCGCGCCGATCGCGGGCAGCACGATATCGGGCGCGAAGGCGATCGATCCGGCCGCGGCCGTCGGCGCGATGGTGCCGTCATCGACGCCGTCCGCGCCGGGGCCGCGCGCCGAATAGCCGGTGAACCTGCGCGCGATCCCGCCGAACTCGCGCGTGATGTCGCCCGGTCCGTCGCACGCCGTCAGGCCCCAGATGTCGGGGCCATAGCCGGTCCAGCCCTTGGGGTTGGCGATCGCGTAATCGCGCTGCGCGTAGGTCGCCCGCCGGCTGTTCTCGAAATAATCGATGCCGTGTGCGCGGGTGAAACTGTCCTGGATGCCTCGGAAGTCGATCCAGAGGTTGGAATATTGATAGACGAACAGCGATGGGAACAGCAGGTGCGGCTCACCATAGGCGCCGCCCCATTGCGGCTGGAATCGCTGCGTCCAATCCTCCTGCGTGCCCGCCTCTACGGGATATGTCGGCGAACCGAGCGCGAGCACGTAGAGCATCAGCGCTTCGTTGAACTGGTTCCAATCGGCTTCGATAAAGCCTTGCTCGGGATGCCAACCCATCGAAACGAAGGGATAGCGCGGGCGGATCCAGTTCCAGTCGACCCGCGCGTAGATGGCGTCGGCGAGCGCGCGGATCTTCGCCTCATCGGGATGAGCGCCATCGAACCAGCTCTGCGCGAACAGCACGCCGCCGAGCAGCAAGGTGGTGTCGATCGTCGAAAGCTCGCTGTTCTTCCACCGGGTGCCGGTTTCCATGTCGAGGAAATGATAGAAGAACCCCTTGTAACCGGCCATGCCGGCGACCGCGGGCCCTTGCGGCGCATTGGCGAAGAACTCGAGCGTGGTGAGCGTCCGCGCGCGCGCCTGATCGCGGCTTATCCAGCCGTGCAGCACGCCGATCGGGTAAGCGGTCAGCGCAAAGCCGACCGCGGCGATCGATGCGAAGGATTTGGTCGGCCAACGATCGGGCGCCAGGCCGTTCTTGGGGTTGGTCGTTTCCCAGAAGAACCGGAAGGTGCGCTCCTGCAGATCATCGATCGGCGGCGTTTCGTCGATCTCCGGCGCCTTCGGGCGCGCGAGCGGGGCGCAGCCGGCCGCCAGGGCGGCGAGCGCGAGGGTCGATGATCCGACGAACGCGCGACGTGTGAGCAAGGGTCGAATCTCCGTTGACGCTGAATACAAAAGCCCGGCCGCGCCGAAGGGCTGGCGCGGCCGGCAGGGGGAGCTCGTCAGATCGTCATGGCGTCGCAGCGGCGCGGTCGCTCGAACCGCGGACGATCAGCTGCGGCACAAGGTGTTCGGGATCGGCGGAGTCTGCATCCGGGTTCTCGATGGCGCTGATCAGCCGATCGACCGCCAGCGCGCCCAGTTCGGCGATCCGGATGCCCATCGTCGATAGCGTCGGCGTCACGTAGCGCGCGATCGGCACATCGTCGAAACCGATCACGGCGATGTCGCGTGGCACCGCCACGCCGGCGCCTGCCAGCGTTCCCATGCAGCCGATCGCCATCACGTCGTTGGCGGAAAATACGCCGTCGATATCGCCGCGCTCGGCGATCGCCTGGCCGGCGGCGATCCCCGCCTCTTCGCCGAAATCGCCGGCAAAGACGATCGGATCGCGATCGCCGATCAATTTGCCCACCGCCTCGCGAAAGCCGCGTGCGCGCTCCAGGGCGTCGGCATTGTCGCTCGGCCCCGCGATATGCGCGAGCCGTTTGCAGCCCTGCGCCACAAGATGCTCGACGGCGGCGACCGCGCCGGCATGATTGTCGATCACGATCGAGGCGTGGCGTGCCCCGCCCACTCTGCTGCCAAGCACCACCGCCGGCAGCCCGCCGGGCAAGGCACGCGCCAGCGCGTCGGCATCCATTTGGGCGGACATCACCAGCAATCCGTCCACGCGCCCGCGCATCGCCCGTATCGCCGCCGCGCTTTCATCCGCATCGCCGTGCATGTTCGACAGCAACAGTTGCAGACCGCGGCGATGCGCCGCGTAATCGATGCCGCGGATGATCTCCGAAAAGAATTCGCCGAACAGATCGGGCAACACGACGCCAAGCGTGTTCGATCGCCGCGTGGAAAGGCTGCGCGCGCCAAGATGCGGCACATAATCGAGGGCACGGGCGGCCGCGATCACTCGGTCGCGAGTCCCCGGCGTCACGCTGCTATGGCCGTTGAGTGCGCGCGAGGCGGAAGCGACCGAAACCTCGGCCTTGCGTGCAACGTCACGAATCGTCGCGGTGCCCATCGCTGGTTAAAGCCCCCTCGATCTCGCCCGCTGCCGATCAGACACGGTCTGGTCGGCTGAGCTTATATTGACTGATGTAACCGTTTCCATGAAGCCGCGCAACCGCCAGATGCGCGATCGGCAGGCGATCAGGCGGCACGACGATCGTCGCCGATCGTCCGCGCCAGTGCGACGCCCGCGGCGTCGAACAGATGCACGCGTTCGGGCGGCAGGCTGATCGTCAGCCGCGCCGGGCGTTGTCGTTCCGGCAGCTGGCAGGCGAAAGGATCGGGTGCGCCGGGCACGCTCAGATAAGCGAAATGGTTCGCGCCCAGTGATTCGATCATCGCCACAGGGGCCTCGATCTGGTTGATCGTCCCTCCCTGGCAGACATGCTCGGGCCGGATGCCCAGCGTCATCGCGGCGCCTGGGGCAAGGTTGCCGGTGTCGATCGTGGTGCGAATCACCGTGCCGTCCGCGCAGCGCACGCGCGCGCCGCCGGCGTCGTTCGCTTGCAGCGTCACCGGCAGGAAGTTCATTCGCGGAGCGCCGATGAAGCCGGCGACGAACAGCGTGGCGGGCCGGGCATAGAGCGCGTCGGGGGTGCCGATCTGCTCGATCCTGCCGTCCGACAAGACGACGATCCGGTCGGCCAGCGTCATCGCTTCGACCTGATCATGCGTCACGTAAACCATCGTCGCGCCGATCGCCTCGTGCAGCCGCGCGAATTCGTAGCGCATCCGCACGCGGAGCGCCGCGTCGAGGTTCGACAACGGCTCGTCGAACAGAAACACGCTGGGCTGGCGGACGATCGCCCGGCCGATCGCGACCCGCTGGCGCTGGCCGCCGGACAGCGCTCGCGGCTTGCGATCGAGGAGATGAGCGATGTCCAGCGTCGCTGCCGCCGCTTCAACCGCGGCGTCGATGTCGGCGCGCGGCAGGCGTTGCAGCTTCAGCGCGAAGCCCAGATTGTCGCGCACCGTCATGTGCGGGTACAGCGCGTAGGATTGGAACACCATCGCGATGCCGCGATCGGCCGGGGCGATCTGATTGACGATTCGGCCGCCGATCGAGATCGTGCCGCGGCTCGGTGTCTCCAGCCCAGCGATCAGCCGCAGCAGCGTCGATTTGCCGCAACCCGACGGGCCGACGAAGGCGACGAACTCGCCGTCCGCGATCGTCAGGTCGATATCGCGGAGTACATCGGTCTGGCCGAACGCCTTCGCCACGCCGTTAAGCTCGACCGCTGCCATCGCTCGCCTCTCCATGCCCTTGGGGTGATGGTAACGCGTTGATGCGGCGCTGGCTATCCGGCGTCGCGGATCGGCTCGCGGTGGCCCGATCGGCGCCACCAGCCGGCCAGTGCGCGGCCGACAAGCGCCGGCATTCCGGGCCGGATCAGCAGCCAGTCACGGATCGCCGGGCCGCGCTCGGCCCCGATCACCGATTTGTAGCCACTGTCGCCCGCGCCCCAATCGACGCTCGCGATGCCGTCATCCATCGCTCGAACGAGGTTGCGGTAATATAGCAGCTTGCCCGGAGAATGCTTGGCGAAGGCCGGATCATAGCTGTTGGCAATGGCGTATTTATGGGCGCCGGCATTGATATCGAACGAGAATGCCGCTGGCGCGCCGTCGATCGTCAGCAATGCCGCCCAGAACATATCGGCAAGCACGGGGTCGGCGGCGGCGGCGCGCCAGAAGGCGCCATGCCCGCTGGCGGTGAACTTGGCGTCGCGGCCGTCGGTCCTGTCGTTGATCCAGCTTTTTTGCTCGATCGCCGCCAGCGAGTCGAAGGCGGCGCTCGTCCAATCCGCGCCGCTAACGAACCGCCAGCCTGGCTCGCCATGCTCGGCAAGGTGTTTTTCGTGGAAGCGATTCTTGCGCAGCGTCGAATTGCGCGGCCATGCGCCCTCGGCCCGGCGCGCGCGCATGTCGAGCAGATAGCTGTCGGCGACGAAGCGATCGAGCCGCGCCCAGCCGCGCGCTGCGGCCGCCGCCAGCAGCCTGCTCATCGCCGGATCGTCGTCATAGACCGGGCCGATACGAAGTACGTTCACCTCGCACGCCAATGTCGCGAGCAGCGCGTCGAACGCCGCGTCGTCCGCATCGATCCGGGCGGGAAAGCTGCGGAACGGCCAATAGCAGCCGGGCACGCTGGCGAGCCGCGCGACGGCGGGCCCCGCGCCGATCATCGGTAATGCGATCACCGGTTCGCCGCCGGTTTCCACCACGATCGTCCGCGCCTCGCCGCCATAAGCGGCAATCGCCGCGGCATACCATTGGTAGCGCAGGAAGCGGTGCGTTTCGGGGGCGCCGTGCGCCACTTGATCGATCGATCCGGCAAGGCCGTCCAGCGTCGCCGCGCGCGTGACGGCGGGCAGCCGCGTGAACTCGTCGAGGCGCATCGGCTTGGTCATCGCAACCGCGCTAGCATCCTTGCGGTTACCAAGCAGTGGACGCGCCGGTCGATAGGCCGCGCCCAGGCAACGGTTCAGCCGGCCTCACGCACCCAATCGCGGGCTTCCTCGATCGCCGCGAGCGGAAAAACGCGGATTTCTGCGGAAAGCAGCCCGCCCACGGCGCGCGTGATCGGGCCGATCCAGCCCTTGTCGGTCACCACGGCGCAGCGCGTTATGTCGCCCAGATGGGCATAGGCCCATTTGATGTCCTGCCACCAGATCGAGCTGTCGATCGCGCCGATGTCCTTGATCACCTCGACCAGGCGAAGCTTGCCGAAGGTGGCGATCGCCCCCTCCATTTCGCGCACGACGGCATCGTAATCGGCGCGCGTCACGCCGTCCTCGACGGTGAATTCCACGATGCCGCTGGTCGGATCGGTGAGATAGGTGATCATCATTGCTCTCCCCGCGCGGGTCTTTCCATTGCGCGCGTTTCCCCGCATCATGCCTTCACCTATGGAAATGTTCCCCGCCGTTACGACGATCGCGCAGACGATCCAGCTGTCGCTCGCGCCCGTCTTCCTGCTGACCGGCATCGGCGCGATCATCAACGTGCTGGCTGGCCGGCTGGCGCGGGTGGTGGATCGGGCGCGCGATCTGGAACGGCTTCACCCCGCCTCGAGCGGGCATGAACATGATCGCCACATTTGGGAGTTGCGGCTGCTCGATCGGCGCATGTCGGTGATCAACGCCGCGTTGTTTCTGTGCGTCGCCAGCGCGATCGCGGTGTGCATCGTCGTCGCCTTGTTGTTCGTCGCGGAGCTTGCCGGGCTGCGCCTCGGCACGATCGTGGCGTTGATCTTCATCCTGGCGATGATGTTGCTCGTGTCGGGCCTCGTCACGTTGCTGATCGAGGTCCGGCTATCCTTGCGGGCGACGCATATCCGCTCGGACCTGCTCCGCTAATCGCGCCGCGCGCCGTCCAGGCCGGGCGCGACAGCGGCGGTGGGCAGATAACGCGGCGGCACGCGCGCGTGGCTCGCCTGTTCGTAATCATAGCCGGCGGCGAGCAGCGTCGCCTCGCTATAGGCCGGGCCGATGAACGACAGCCCGGCCGGCAAGCCATCGACCAGCCCCATCGGCACCGTCAGATTGGGATCGCCCGAAACGGCGGGCAGCGTGCTTGAGCTGGGGCCATTATACTGATCTCCGTAAACCGGATCGCTCAGCCACGCCGGGCCGTAGGTCGGCTCGACGAGCAGCGTCGCGCCGGCCGCCTTCAGCATCGCATCGATGCCCTGCCGCCCCGCCAGGTCGAGCGCCTTGGCGCGCGCCGCCTTATAGGCCGGATCGGACAGTCCTTTGGTCTTTTCGGCAGCGATGAAATATTCCTGCCCGAAATAGGGCATTTCCGCCGCCTTGTTGGCTTCATCGAAGGCGATCAGATCGGCAAGCGTGCGCGTCTTCACGCTGGCCGGCGTGGTCGCCAGATAGGCGTTCATATCGGCCTTGAGCTCGGTTTGCAGCACGGTCTGCTCGGCCTCGCCGAGCCCGTCCAGCTTGGGCTGGGTGACGTCGATCAGCACCGCGCCCTGTGCCTTCAGCATCGCCAGCGCGGCGTCGTAGCCGGCGGCGAGATCGGCCGTCATGTCGGGGCGGATGACGCCGATCCGCATGCCTTTCAATGCGCCGGGCCTGAGCGCGGCGGCATAATCGCGCTTGTGCGCATCGGCCGTGCGGGTCGCGGGATCGGCGGGATCGCTGCCGATCATCGCCGAAAACAGCATCGCCACGTCGCGCACGCTTCGGCCCATCGGCCCCGCCGTGTCCTGGCTGTGGCTGATCGGCACGATATGCGTGCGGCTGACCAGGCCGATCGTGGGCTTCAGGCCGACAAGCCCGTTGATCGAGGACGGGCAGACCACCGAACCATCGGTTTCCGTGCCCAGCGCCGCCGCGGCGAAGCTCGCCGCCACCGCCGCGCCCGAACCGCTCGATGAACCGCAGGCGGTTCGATCGAACGCGTAAGGATTGCGCACCAGCCCGCCCACCGCGCTCCACCCGCTCATCGCGTGGGTCGATCGGATGTTGGCCCATTCGCTGAGGTTGGTCTTGCCCAGGATCACCGCGCCCGCCGCGCGCAGGTTGGCGATCACCGGGGCGTCGCGGCGCGTGACATTGTCCTTCAGCGCCAGGCTGCCCGCGGTGGTCGGGATCGGATCGCGCGTTTCGATATTGTCCTTCACCAGGATCGGCACGCCGTCCAGCGGGCCGATCGGCTTGCCCGCCTTGCGCCGCGCATCGCTTGCCCGCGCTTCGGCCATCGCATCGGGATTGAGCGCGATCACCGCACGCAGCGCCGGCCCCGTGCGGTTCATCGCGGCGATGCGATCGAGATAGGCCTGAGTGATCGCTTCGCTGCTGGCCGATCCGTTCGCCATCGCGGCGGCGATATCGGCGAGCGACCGCTCCTCGATCCCGGTCGTCTGCGCAGCGCCCGCGGTGGCGAGCGAGGCCAGCGCCAGCGCGACAAGTGCCGTCATCGTTTTCATCGCTTCCCCCTCGTCATGGCGGGCGAGCCTAGCCGGATCGCGACGCGGTGGAAACGGCTCTCATCTGTTGGCCGCAACGCCGGCGGCGCGGTCCGCCGCGCCCCCGGCGCCTCGGTCAGAGCGGGCCGCCGGTGATGTCCGGCCGCTTGGTGGCATCCGCGCCGATCACTTTATAGACCAGCCCGCCGATCACGCCGCCGATGATCGGCGCCACCCAGAAGAGCCACAATTGCTGCAAGGCCCAGCCGCCCTGGATCAGCGCCGGCCCGGTCGCCCGCGCCGGATTGACCGAGGTGTTGGTCACCGGAATGCTGATCAGGTGGATCAGCGTCAGCGACAGGCCGATCGCGATCGGCGCGAAGCCCGCCGGCGCCCGGCTGTCGGTCGATCCCATGATCACCAGCACGAAGAAGAAGGTCAGCAGCGCTTCGATGACGAACCCGGCCTGCATCGAATAACCCTGCGGCGAATGCGCGCCATAGCCATCGGCGGCCAGCCCATTGGTCGCCAGCACGTAATCCGCCTTGCCCGACGCGATGAGATAGAGCATCGCCGCCGCGATCGTCGCACCGATCACTTGCGCGACGATGTAGAGCGGAATGTCCTTCGCCGGAAAGCGTCCGCCCGCCCACAGGCCGATCGTCACCGCGGGATTGAGATGGCAGCCGGAGATATGGCCGATCGTGTAGGCCATCGTCAGCACCGTCAATCCGAAGGCCAGCGCGACGCCGGCATAGCCGATGCCGACGGTCGGTACGCCGGCGGCGAGAACGGCCGCGCCGCAGCCGCCGAACACCAGCCAGAATGTGCCGAACACCTCGGCCAGGCCACGTTGTGCGTTATGCATGTGTCATCCCCTCCAAAACGCCCGCCTGAACGCGACTCGCGGGGGATGGCGGAAGTCTACGGGATGTTTCGCCCCCGTAAAGAGCGTGGGGCGGGCCGGGTCAGCGGTGCGCGGCGCGGCGCAGGCGATCGTTGATCGCCACGCCGACGCCAGTGTCCGGAATCGGCGCGACGGCGATTCGGGGCTTGGCGGAGGCATCGGCGCGGTGGAGCGCGTCAAATAGGCGCGCGGCGGCTTCGGGGAGGTCACCCGAGGCGGAGAGCGTATCGTCGCCGTGAATTGCGCCGAAGCCGATCAGCCATTCGTCTGGCTCCACCAGTTCAGCTTTCAGTCGAATGGGCTTTGACGGTGCGTAATGGCTAGCTAGTTGGCCGGGCGCTTCTACTCTTCTGTTCCCCGGCGAAGGCCGGGGTCCAGTATCGGTGCGTTGCATAACTGGACCCCGGCCTTCGCCGGGGTGGATGCGTTGAAGGTCGGCTTCGGTGATAGGACCGGGCCGCAAAACGTGTCCATCCTTGACGATCGTCGACTCCAGACCCGCCGACGTCGGTCCGTCGTCGATGATCAACGCGATCCGCCCGCCGAGCGTCGCGAGAACATGCTCGGCGCGGGTGGGACTGACGCGGTTGGAGGCGTTGGCGGAAGGCGCGGCCAGCGGCTTGCCGGTGGCCGCGAGCAAGGCGCGCATCGCGCGGTGGGCGGGGACGCGAAGCGCGATCGTCTCCAGCCCCGCCGTCACGGTTCGGGCGATTCCGGCGCCGGGTCGCAGCGGCAGCACCAGCGTCAACGGCCCCGGCCAGAATGCCGCCGCTAGCGCGCGCGCTTGCGCATCGAACACGGCGATCCGTTCGGCCGCGGCAAGATCGGGCACATGGACGATCAGCGGGTTGAAGCTCGGCCGCCCCTTGGCGGCGTAGATCCGCGCCACCGCTGCCGAATCGGTCGCATCGGCGGCAAGGCCATAGACGGTTTCGGTCGGCACCGCGATCGGCTCGCCCGCCGCGATCAGCGCCGCGGCTTCGGCGATGGCTGCGTCGCCGTAGCGTAAGGTGCGCGTCTCGCAAGCAGGGTTTGGTGCCGTCACCGGCGCGGGGTATAGCGCGCGCCGAGCAAGGACAAGAGAGGAAGCCATGCCGTTTACGCCGCCCACCGCCGATCAGCGTTTCGTGCTCGATCATGTCGCCAATGTGTCGGCGCTGGCCGATGCGGCGAGCCCCGATATGGTCGATGCCGTGCTCGACGGGATCGGGCAGCTCGCGGCGGGCGAATGGGCGCCGCTCAACCGCGCGGGCGACACCGTCGGCGCGAAATTGGGCGCGGGCGGCGTGGTGATGCCTGAAGGCTTCGCTGCCGCTTACAAGGCGTATGTCGAGGGCGGCTGGGGCACGATCGGCGTGCCGGAGGAATGGGGCGGGCAGGGCCTGCCGTTCGTCATCCAGACGGCAGTTCTCGATACGCTGGGCGCTGCGAACATGAGCCTGGCGCTGGCGCCGACGCTGACGGTGGGCGCGATCGAGGCGCTGACGCATCACGGATCGCCCGAACAGCAGCGGCTCTATCTGCCGCACCTGGCGACCGGCGCCTGGACCGGCACGATGAATCTCACCGAGCCGCAGGCCGGATCGGACGTCGGCGCGCTCAAGACCAGGGCGACGCCGCGTGGCGACGGCACCTGGTCGATCAGCGGCACCAAAATCTTCATTTCGTTCGGCGATCACGACATGGCCGAAAACATCGTCCACCTCGTCCTGGCGCGAACGCCCGATGCGCCGGCGGGCACGCGTGGCATCTCGCTGTTCCTCGTGCCCAAATACCGGCTCGATGCCAATGGCCGGCCGGGCGAACCCAATGACGTTCGCGTGGTTTCGATCGAGCACAAGATGGGGCTGCACGGATCGCCGACCTGCGTCCTTTCGTTCGGCGACAACAATGATTGCGTGGGCGAACTGATCGGCGCCGAATTGGGCGGCATCCGCGCGATGTTCACGATGATGAACAACGCGCGGCTCAATGTCGGGCTTCAGGGCGTGCAGGTGGCGGAAGCCGCGACGCAGGCGGCGATCGCTTACGCGCGCGAGCGCATTCAGGGCGTCCGCGAGGGCCGGCCGGCGGCGATCGTCGAGCATCCCGACGTGCGGCGGATGCTGATGCGGATGAAGGCGCAGACGCAGGCGGCACGCGCCTTGGTCTATTATGCCGCAAGCCAGGTCGATCGCGCCCGGCTGGGCGAAGCGGGCGCGCAGGAACGGCTCGATCTGCTCACTCCGCTGGCCAAGGCGCACGGCACCGATCTCGGCTGCGAAGTGGCGAGCCTGGGCGTTCAGGTCCACGGCGGCATGGGCTATATCGAGGAGACCGGCGTCGCGCAGTATTTCCGCGATGCGCGGATCACGCCGATCTACGAAGGCACCAACGGCATCCAGGCCGCCGATCTGGTCGGGCGCAAGCTGGCGATGGGCGTCGATGGCAAGGGCGGCGGCGTCGTCGCCCGGTTGATCGCGGATATGCGCGGCGAGGCGCAGGAAGCGAGCCTCGTCGCGTTGATCGATGCCTGCGAAGCCGTCGCCGGGCACTTGCTCGCCGCCGATGCCGACGATCGGCTTGCCGGCAGCTATCCGTTCCTCACGATGCTGTCGGTCGCGGTCTGCGGCTGGCTGATGGAAAAGCAGGCCCGCGCGGCGGGCGACGACGATTTCGGCAAGGCGAAGCAGGCGGTGGCGCGCTTCTACGGCGCGCAGATCGTGCCTGAGGCGCTGGGCCTGAAGGCTGCGGCAATGGCGAGCGCGGACGTTCTTTACGCACTCTCCGCCGAAGCCTTGGCCCAATGAGCTTCGATCTCGCGGCCTATCTGGCCCGTATCCGGCTCGGTGCGCGGCCCACGCTCGATCACTATGGGCTCGCCGCGATGCAGCGCGCGCACCGGCTCGCCATTCCGTTCGAGAATCTCGACATCCGGCTGGGCAGGGGCGTCGCGATCGATAGCGATGCCGTATTCGCCAAGCTGGTGACGGCCAAGCGCGGCGGCTATTGTTTCGAGCAGAACCGGCTGTTCGCCGATGCGCTTGGCGCGCTGGGCTTCACCGCTCGGCCGTTGCTCGCCCGCGTCTGGCTCGGCGCGGCGGCGATGCCGCCGCTCACGCACATGATCTGCCTCGTCACGATCGACGGGCAGGATTGGATCGCGGATGCGGGCTTCGGCGGCAGCTATTCGCCGCCCTTGCCGTTGATCGACGGCGCTGAGGCCGAGACGCCGGATGGCGCACGCTTTCGCCTGCGGCAGGATGCCGCGCTCGGCTGGATGCTCGAACGCGATGGCGACAGCGCGACCACCGACGGTCGCGGCGGCGGGCAGGGCTTCCAGCCGCAATTCAGCTTCACGCTGGCGGCCGTGGAAGCGCCCGATCTGGCGATGGCCAATCACTGGACGTCGACGCGGCCCGGCACCCGCTTCCTCGATCTCGTCGTGGTCAGCATCGCCTTGCCCGCCGGCTTCGCGAGCCTCACCGATCGCGCCTACAGCCGTCGCAGCGCCAGTGAGAATGCGTCGGCGACGATCGATGATCCGCGCGTGTATCGGCTGCGCCTCAGCATGATGTTCGGAATCGATCTGTCGGCGGAGGAGGTCGCCGCGCTGAGGCTGTTCTGATCAGGCGCCTTCGCGTTCCAGCAATTCGCCGGCGTCGAGCCCAAGCAGGTCGATATGCGCCTTCACGCGCGGCCAGACGGTCTTGACGAAGGAATCGCGCTCCGCAACGCGCAGCCGCTCCATCGCGCCCGGCAGCACGAACATGCCCACGCCGCGGCGAACCTCGACATAGCCGTCGTCCTGAAAACTCTGATAGGCCTTGGCGACGGTCAGCGGATTGGCGCCATGTTCGGCGGCGAAGGCGCGCACGGACGGCAGCTGATCACCAGTGCGATAATCCCCGCGCAGGATCGCCTCGGCGATGATCGCGCGAAGCCGGAGATAGACCGGCCCCTCGTCGCTATTGAATACCGTCATGCTGATTTAATACACCAATGGTCTTTGAGAGTCGATAGCCATTATGGCCAATGGCGCACGATCTGCGCCAGTTCGGGACGGGGGCGTTCGTCCAAATCCCGACCCGGCGTGCCGATAAACAGGAATCCGGCGATCCGTTCCGGCGCCTCGCCGAACGCATCGCGCACGATATCCGAATAGGCCGCCCAGCCGGTCAGCCAGCCGCCGGCGAAGCCCGATGCTTGCGCCGCGTGAAGCAGGTTCATGCACGCAGCACCCGCCGACAGTTCCTGCTCCCACAACGGAATGTGGCTTTCGGTGCGCGGCGCGGAGAGCGCGACGACGACGGCGGGCGCTTGCCGCGCGAACTGCTCGATGGCTTCGAGCTCCAGCCGCTTCGCCTCGGGGCGTTCGGCGAGATAGGCCCGGTTCAGCAGCGCGGCGAAGGCGTCGCGGTCATCGATCACCACGAAACGCCACGGCGCGAGCTTGCCGTGATCGGGGGTGCGCGCCGCGATGGCAAGGATGGCGTCGAGCGCCGCCGCATCGGGTCCTGGGGCGGCGAGATCGCGCGGTTTGCCCGAGCGGCGGGTGGCGAGCGCGGTGAGCGGGGTCGAAAGATCGTTGAGCATCGCCCGCCAAGTAGGATGCGCCCAGCGTATTTACACCCCGCGCTTTGCCGTTAGGTTGCCGCCCATATCGCCGCGTTCGACGGCGCAACGATTTCAGGGAGTGCTTGCATGGTAGAAACGCCGACGGCCGACAGCCCGGCCGAACCGGACATCAGCCACGTCAATCCGATCGCGGAAAAGACCTGGATGGGCCATCCGAAACAGCTCGCGCGGCTGTTCGGGATCGAAATGTGGGAACGGTTCGGCTTCTACGGCATGCGCGCCGTGCTGGTCCTTTATCTCACCAAGCATTTTCTGTTTCAGGATCATCAGGCAAGCGGGATCGTCGGCGGCTATCTCAGCCTCGTCTATCTCACGCCGGTGGTCGGCGGCTGGCTCGCCGATCGCTATCTCGGATCGAAGCGCGCGGTGAAATGGGGCGCGATCGTCATGGCGGTCGGCTATTTCATGCTGTGCTTCGGCGGCCAGCAGGCAAAGCCCTATGCGACGATCGACGGCGCCCGCTACGCCGTGTCGCAGGCGCCCGCCGCCTCCACGCTCGCCACCAACACCGCGCCGCAGACGATCGATATGAACGGGCAGACGCTCGTCATTCACGGCCTGCCCGATGGATCGGTGGAGCTGCTCGGCGGCGACGGCAAGGTGGCGCGCACCGTGCCCGCCGCGCAATTCTCCGCAGGCGCGGAAGGATCGGCCTTCTACACCACCCTGCTGCTGTTCGCGCTCGGCCTGATCGTGATCGGCAACGGCTTCTTCAAACCCAACATCTCGACGATCGTCGGCGCGCTCTATGCGCCCGGCGACCGCCGCCGCGACGCCGGCTTCACGATCTTCTACGCCGGCATCAACATCGGCTCGATCCTCGGCCAGCTCGCGGTGCCCTACCTCACCGATCATGTCGGCTGGTGGGCCGGCTTCCTGTGCGTCTCCGCCGTGTTGCTGATCGGCTGGGCGATGACTCATTTCGATGGCGGAAGGCTCTCCGGCTACGGCGAGCCCCCGGCCGAGGGGCCTGACCGCGCGCCGCTGATCTATCTGCTCTCGATCGCCTCGGTCGTCGTGTTCTGGCTGATCTTCCGTAACGTGATCGACACGCCGGAAGCGAGCGGCCACACCATCTGGGAATATATCGTCGCCACGCCGATGCTCGGCAAGGCGCTGCTGGTGATCTTCCTGGCGGCGGTGATCGGCATCCCGATCTGGTCGTGGCGGGTTGGCGACAAGGTGGAGCGCGAGATGATGCTCGCCGCGATCATCCTCGTCATCTTCAACGTCACCTTCTGGGCGCTGTTCGAACAGGCCGCCTCGTCGTTGACGCTGTTCGCGGATCGCAACACCACGCTGGAGCTGTTCGGCTTCTCGATGACGGCGGCGGCGACTCAGCAGTTCAACCCGATCGTCGTCGTGCTGTTCGCGCCGGTGATGAGCTACCTCTGGCTCGGCCTCGCCAAGCGCGGCGGGGAGCCGTCGATCCCGGTCAAGTTCGCGCTGGCGCTGATGCTGGTCGGGCTCGGCTTCGTCGTCCTGTCGTGGTCCGGCAGCACCGCGAACGAGGCGTTCCGCATTTCGCTGTGGTGGCTGGTGCTGACCTATTTCCTCCACTCGATCGCCGAGCTGTGCATCTCGCCGGTTGGCCTGTCGATGATCACCAAATTGTCGCTGGCGCGCGTAGTGGGCATGATGATGGGCGTGTGGTTCCTGTCGATCTCGGTCGGCGAATATCTCGCCGGCGCCGCCGCGCAGGCCGCCTCGGTGGAGACGGTGGGCGGACAGGTGACCAACCCGCAGCTCGCATTGGAAACCTACACGCACACTTTCATGACCGGCGGCGAGCTGACGATCGGCGCCGGCATCGTGCTGCTCGTCATCTCGCCCTGGCTGAAGAAGATCATGCACGGCGTGACCTGATGTCGCGCGGCGATTGACGTGATATAAGCTCCCCCGGAACGACACATCCGGGGGAGCTTTTTCATGGGCGCAGCGGGGATGGTGCTGGCGGCGACGGTCGCCTTCGTGGGAACGCATTTCGTGATGTCGCATCCGCTGCGCGCGCCGCTGGTCGGCGCGCTGGGCGAGCGCGGCTTCATGGGGATTTATTCGCTCGTCTCGCTGGTCACGCTCGGCTGGGTGGTGTTCGCCTATCGCGCCGCGCCGCCCACCGCGGCCTTGTGGAGCGTGGGCGATGCCACCTGGGCGCTGGTCACGATCGTCATGCTGATCGCCAGCGTGCTGCTGATGGGATCGCTGATCGGCAATCCGGCGCTGCCCGATCCGGGCGGCACGCCCGCCGTGCCGGCGGCGGCGCGCGGCGTTTTCGCGATCACGCGGCATCCGATGATGTGGGCGTTCGCTTTATGGGGGCTGTGCCATATCGCGGTGTATCCGATGGCCGCCAACATCATCGTCGCCGCCGGCATCGTCGTGCTGGCGCTGGTCGGCGCCGCGCTTCAGGACAGAAAGAAGGAACGTCTCGACAGCGAAACCTGGCCCGCGTGGGAGGCGAAGACCAGCTACTGGCCGTTCGCCGCGATCGCCGCCGGGCGCGCGCGCCTCGGCGGCTTCCGCCCGCATGACTGGCTGGGCGGCATCGTCATCTGGCTGGTCGCGACATGGGCGCACCTCCCGATCGCCGGCTGGGCGGCGGGCATCTGGCGCTGGATTTGATCAGGGCGCGAGGCGAACCGCCCCGGCCGCGCGCACATCGGCCAGCGTCGGCCAGCCGTTGACCGCCATCAGCAGGTCGGCCTCCGCCAGCAGGCATTTGATCACATGCGCCGCGCCGTCCGCCCCGTCGAGCGCCAGGCCATAGACGAACGGCCGCCCCACGCCCACGGCGCGCGCGCCCAGCGCCAGCGCCTTCACCACGTCGCTGCCCGATCGCACGCCTGAATCGAACAATACCGGCGTGTCGCCCGATGCCGCCACCACGTCGCCCAGCATGTCGATCGCGGCGATGCCGCCATTGGCCTGCCGCCCGCCGTGGTTCGAACAGAATATCGCGTCCACCCCCAGGTCCACCGCGCGCCGCGCGTCGTCCGGGTGGCAGATGCCTTTCAGCACGATCGGCAGCGTGGTGAGTGTGCGCAGCCACGCGAGATCGTCCCATGTCAGCACCTTGCCGAAGGTCGCCGCCCAGGTCATCACCGCCGCCGCCGGATCCTGTTCGGGGGGCTTGGCGAGCAGCTTGCGGAACGCCGGATCGGTGAAATAATTGGTCAGCACGTGCCCGCGCAATTGCGGGAAATTGCCCGCGTTCAGGTCGCGCGGGCGCCATCCGGTCACCCAGGTGTCCAGCGTGACGACGATCGCCTTGTAGCCGGCGGCCTCGGCGCGAGAGACAAGGCTCTCCGCCACGCCCGGATCGCGCGGGGTGTAAAGCTGGAAGAACCCCGGCGTGTCGCCCAGCGCCCCCGCCACATCCTCGAGGGGATCGTTGGCCAGCGTCGATACCATCATCGGCACGCCCGTCGCGGCGGAGGCGCGCGCCGCGGCCATGTCGCCGTGGCCGTCCGCGGTGCAGATCCCGGTCACGCCGATCGGGCTGAGGAACAACGGCGTGGGATAGCGAATGCCGAACAGCTCGATCGAAAGGTCGCGCTTGCTGGTGTCCACCATCATGCGCGGCACCATGCCCCAATGGGCAAAGGCGCTGCTGTTGCGGCGCTGGGTCGTCTCGTCGCCGCAGCCGCCCTGCACATAGTTCAGCACATGCGGCGGCATCGCCGCTTCGGCGCGCGCTTCCAGCGTCGCCGCATCGACCGGCAGCTTCGGCAACACGCCGCGCACGCCCGCGCCGTAAATCTCGTTCTGGTAGTCGCCGTAATGCGCCATTGGTTGTCCTCTCCCGGCCCCAAAGCGTCATCTCCGCGAAAGCGGTGATCCATCTCGCCGCCGACGCATGCAGCGCGGCGGTCGGGAGACGGGTTCCCGCTTTCGCGGGAATGACGGGGAAGGAATAGCCGGGACGCGGCTGCGCCAATAGCCGCTTTCGCCAGTAATCGGTCCTGACCCTAAGCCGCGGCTGGCTCGGTGGTCCAGCCCAGGCTCGGAATGCTGATCGATCGCCGCCCGGCCAGATCGGTGCGCGTGACGACCACGTCGCGCTCCTCGATATAGCCGAGCACGCGGCGCGCGCGACCCAGCGAGCTGGTGCCGTAAACGCGCGCCAGTTCCTCGTCGCTGGGGCACGGCGCGCCGTCGCGCGCGGCGCGGGCGATGCACAGGAACGCGCCGAGCATATCGTCGGGCAAGCCGCGCGCGACTCGAATCGCCGGCGCCCATTCGGGGCTGCGATCGTCGAAAATGCCCGCGCGCGCGGCGGCCAGCCGGCGCGCGAAGGCGGCGGCGTCCAGCGGCGGGGCGCGCAGCCCCATCATCCGGCACCGCACCTGAAAATCGTTGAATAGCACGGACGGCGGGCGTCCGGCCGAATCGGGCTCCGCGACGATCGCGCGCATCGCCTCCGCCACCACCGCGACCGCATCCACCTTGGGCGCTTCGGGGCCGTCATCGATCGCCGGCTCGGTCGCTTCGTCGATGCTCGCCAGGATCGTTTCGGCGGGCGGCGGCGGCGCGGGGGCGGGCGGCGGCGCGGGCGGGGCTTCCTCCAGCCCGTCGAACAGCGATTGCTGCAGGTCTTCGCGCGAAACCTCGGGCAGCGGGGTGAGCTTGGAGGAAACGCCGCGTCCGCTGGTTTCCACCGCGCCGATGCGGATCGCGATCGGCCGGCGCGAGATCGCCGGGCCAAGCGCCAGGAACGCGCCGCGTTCCAGATCGCGGATCGCATCGGCCTGGCGCCGCTCCATGCCCAGCAGATCGGCCGCGCGCGCCATGTCGATATCCAGGAAGGTGCGGCCCATCAGGAAGTTGGAGGCTTCGGCCGCCACGTTCTTGGCCAGCTTCGCCAGCCGCTGCGTGGCGATGATCCCGGCCAGCCCGCGCTTGCGGCCGCGGCACATCAGGTTGGTCATCGCGCCCAGCGACGCCCGGCGTACCTCCTCGGCCACTTCGCCGCCGCCGGCGGGGGCGAACAGCTGCGCTTCGTCCACCACCACCAGCGCCGGATACCAATGTTCGCGCGGCGCTTCGAACAGCGCGGCGAGGAAGGCGGCGGCGGATCGCATCTGCCCTTCGGCATCCAGCTCGTCGAGGCTCAGCACCACGGAGGCGCGGTGCGCGCGGGCGCGCGCGGCGAACCGCGTCAATTCGCCGGCCGAATAATCCGCGGCGGCGACGACGACATGGCCGAACGGCTCGGCCAGCGTCGCGAAATCGCCTTCGGGATCGATGATCACTTGCTGCACATGGCCGGCGCTGCGTTCCAGCAGCCGGCGCAGCAGGTGCGATTTGCCCGATCCGGAATTGCCCTGGACGAGCAATCGCGTCGCCAGCAATTCCTCCAGATCGATCGTCGCCGATCGGCCGGCTTCGGTGAGCCCCATGTCGATGTGAATCGTCATTGCCCTCCCTTTGGCCGAGAGCGGCGGTCGGGGGCAAGCGGCGGCTGACGCCTTGAGACAAATCCTTGCATCGGCAGGGATTTGGTAACCCCGACTTGGTAGCGACGGAGGAACAACGGGGAAGCGCGGGCGATGCAGGCAATTGGCGGCGAGGTGGGATCGACCGATCGGCTGCAACGCCTGTTCGATTGGTTCACCGGGCTCGATCGCGAAGAAGCCGCCGCCTTCGCCGGCGACGTGCTGGCCACGGTGATGCTGCGGCCGCTCGCGCTGCTGCTGTCCAGCGCCGGCATTTTGTTGATGAGCGGCACCGCCGCACTGATGCTCGATCGCCCGTGGGCGACGGCGTGGTTCATCGCCGATGTGATTTTGCTGGCGGTGCGAATCGCCGTCACCTGGCATTATCAACGCCGCGGTGGCCGAATGCCCGATAAGGTCGCGCGGATCACCGTTTGCCTCACGATCGGGGTGCTGTTGATGTTCGGGCTCGGCTGTGCGGCGAGTTTCGCCACGGGGATTCGTCCGATCCCGATGATCGCGACGACCTCGATCATGGCGCTGATCGCTGGCCTTGCGACTCGCTGGGCGGCGTTGCCGCGGCTCGCGATTCCGGCGATCGCCATCCTCGCCACGCCCTTCTTCGTCGCCATCCTCGTCACCGATGGCGGCCATTTCCGCGCCGCCGCCGCGCAGTTCGCGGTGGTGGTCGCCGGCACGGCGGCGCTGTCGCTGCAAAATCATCGCGCGCTGGTCGCGCTATTCCGCGCCGAGCGCCGCGCGCAGAGTCTGGCGATGACTGATGTGTTGACGGGGCTGCCCAATCGCGCGGCTTTGCTGGCGCGGCTCGAACGGCTGCACCAACTCGCCTCGGCCGGTGAAAGCAGCATCGCCTTGCTGTTCGTCGATATGGACGGGTTCAAGGCGGTCAACGATCGCCACGGCCATGCCGCCGGCGACCGTGTTCTGATCGAAGCCGGCGCACGGTTGACGGCGGTGGTGCAGCCCCATTTCACCTGCCGGCTGGGCGGCGATGAGTTCGTCGTGCTGATCGACGGGCGCGGCGTATCGATGGCCAGCGCCACGGCGCGCCGCATCGCGGACGCGCTCGCTGAACCGTTCACGGGCATCGCCGCCGATCGCATCGTCGCGGGGGCGAGCGTCGGCATCGCCTTCGGCACCGCCGCGCGCGGCGACGCCGAACAGGGGCTCGCCGATGCCGATCGCGCGCTCTATCTCGCCAAACGGGCGGGCGGCGGGCGCGAGGTGGTGATCCAGGCCGCGGCGATGCCTGAAGTCGATGAGCGCGCTATTCGGCAGCTTCCGCCAGCGTCGTCTCCTTCCACACCAGCATCGGCTTGCGCGCTGCCAGCGTCTCGTCCAGCCGCCGGCGTGGGGCGTAATGCGGTGCGGACTTGAGCATCGGATCACCCGCCTTGGCGCGCTCCGCGACCGATCGCAGCGCGCCGATGAACTGATCCAGCGCGGCCTTCGATTCGGTCTCGGTCGGTTCGACCAGCATCGCGCCGTGGACGACCAGCGGGAAATACATCGTCATCGGGTGGAACCCTTCGTCGATGAGGCCCTTGGCGAGATCGAGCGTCGAGAGCCCTTCGGCAAAGCCGCGATCGCTGAACAGCGCTTCGTGCATGCACGGCCCGCTGACGGCGTAAGGCGCGTCGAGCACGTCCGCGCAGCTGCGCAGGACGTAGTTGGCATTGAGCACGGCGTCGCCCGAGACCTGCCGCAGGCCGTCGGCGCCGTGACTGAGGATGTAGGCAAGCGCGCGGGTGAACATGCCCATCTGGCCGTGGAACGCGCTCATGCGGCCGAACGCCTGGGGATGCTCCTCCCCCGCGTTCTCCTCCTCGATCAGGCGGATATGCCCGTCCGCCTGGCGCGACGTGAACGGGAGCGGCGCAAAGGGACACAGCGCCTCGCTCAGCACCACCGGGCCCGAACCCGGGCCGCCGCCGCCGTGCGGGGTGGAGAACGTCTTGTGCAGGTTGATGTGCATCGCATCGACGCC